>CAYYQJ010000268.1:1522-5106 GCA_964473775.1 uncultured Bacteroidales bacterium
TTTAACAATAAACAAAAAAGGCAGGAAAACCTGCCTTTTCAAAATTGATAGTAATTAGTTATTACTTAGTCTTTTTTGCGTCTTTTTTTACTTCTTTTTTAGCGCCAGTTTTTTTAGCGTCTTTTTTTGCTGCAGCTGCTGCAATTGAATCATCTTTTGCTTTTTGAACTGCTGCAATTGAATCTTGTTTTGCTTTTTCTACATTAGCGATTGAATCCTGAATAGCTTTTTCTTTTTCAACTTTAGCTATTGAGTCAGCTTTTGCTGCTGCTTTTTTTGCAAGTTCTTCAGCACTAGGTCCGCAAGCTACTAAAGCTGTCATACCAGCGATAACTAACACACTTAATAATTTTTTCATCTTTTAACTTTTTTTAATGATTTTGGATTGCAAAATTAATAATAAAATCATTAAAACAAATTTTTTTTTAAAAAAAAAGCAAACTTTTAATTTTCCTTAGTACTTTTGCATCATTATTGCAAAAGCAAATTATTACACGTTTTATTTATTAAATTTAAAAACTAAACTACAAAAAAATGAAAAAGATCACATTAATTTTTGCCTCTGTTATTATACTTGCAGGCATGTTTACAATTTCAAGTTGCACAAAGACAGGAGACACTGTTTCTCCGGTAATCACAGTAACAAATGATGACGCAACTCATAACAGAGTTGGACAATTTAGTGCAACAAATTATACTGACCCAGGTGCTACAGCAACTGATGACGTGGATAAAACTATAACGGTTACTCCTTCCGGAACCGTTATTATGAATTCTGCAGGTGATTACGTTATCACTTATACAGCTACTGATAAAGCCGGAAATAAAACTGAAAGGAACAGAACTGTTTCTGTTGATGGTGGTTTTTATTTAGCAGGATCATACAATGTTGAAGATTTTGATGCTTCAAATGTTTCACAAGGAACTTACGCTGAATCAATTTCTTCTTCCTTAGTAACAAATAACAAGATAAATTTTATCAAATTTGCTTTTTATGTAAATGGAACTGTTTATGGAAATTGTTCAGGAACAACTATTACAATTCCTCAGCAAACTGTGACTTGTGGAAACCCAGCAGCTGACAGAACTTTTACAGGTTCGGGCACTTATTCTGCCGCTAATCACATTTTTACTATTAACTATAGTGAAACTACAAATGGTGTGACTGTTACCGGACATGATGTTTACACTTTAAACTAAAAAATCCTTTCTATTCAAAAAAGACTGCCAACCTTGGCAGTCTTTTTTTTTGTTTTTATTTTTTCTGTCAATTTGGCATTAGCAACATTTACCATCCTTTTACAACAGGGTTCAGATTAATTTGTACATTTGTAAACAATTCAAAATATCTCTAAAATGAAAAAAATCTTTTATACTGTGCTTGCTCTTACGTTGGTTTTTATTGCTGCATGCAAAAAAACTGATACGAGCCAACCTGTTATAACTTTAAAAGGACACAATCCTGATGTGGTTGTATTTGGAAGCGCATCCTCTTATACTGATCCGGGTGCTGTGGTTGTTGATGATATTGATGGCACCATTTCTTATGTTTTAACAGGTTCGGTGTATATGGATTCGGCAGGCGTTTATAAATTGATTTACACAGCTACTGATGCAGCGCTCAATAAAGATACCGTATCAAGAAATGTGGTTGTGGATGCTGCACCTTATTTAAGTGGTATTTATACAATAGATAATTACATCACCACTGCATTTGATAGTACTTATAATGACACCATCGCCATTACTACCAAAAACAATCAAATTGAGTTCAAGAATTTTGGCACTCTGAAAAACGCGAAAGTTCTTGGTACCATCAAAGGATCTCAAATTACTATCCCTTCACAAGTAGTATCTTGTGGAACACCGGCACATAACAAAACATTTTCAGGTTCAGGAAGTTTTACTTCTGATTCGGTTTTCACAATAAACTATAGTATAACCGATACTACCTTTCAATATTCGGGACATGGTAATTATATAAAAAACTAAGTTTAAATTATTTTCAATAATATGTCATTCAGGCTTTCCCATATTATTTTTCTTTTGGTGGCTGTTGCTTTTATATCTTGTTCAAAAAAAGACACAACGGCTCCAGAAATAACTTTAAAAGGCAGTTCTTATGCAGTAATCGCGCTGAACTCTCATTATACTGATCCGGGTGCTACAGCTTCTGATAATATGGATGGTTTTTTGAAGGTTACCGTTAGCGATACCGTAAATTCAAATTTTGCCGGCACTTACAATATTACTTACCATGCTATTGATGCAGCAGGAAACGAAGCCTCTGCTTCACGCACCGTGGTAGTTAAAAATGATGCCGAAATTTACAACGATACATATAATAATAGGGTCATCATCGGTGTTGACACCACTAACTATCTCGCTCAGGTTACCACATCCAATATCTTAAATAAAAGAATCTGGATGGTTGGATTTTCAAATATTGACAATGCCGTTGTATTTGCCGATATCAGTAACGACACCATCAGAATTCATCATCAATTGGTTAGTGCAGGAATTCCTGCAAAGGTTCATGCTTTTTCGGGTGATGGTTTGATAAAAATAATAAGCAATCATACCGTTTTTGAAATCAATTTCTCTGATTCTACTTCAGGAAATACTTTTACCGGAACTTCCGTTTATACTAAAACAAACTGATAATTTCCTCGTTCATTCAACAATCAAATCTTAACATTCATAAAAATGAAAAAAATTGTTTTAATACCTTTTCTTTGTTTGGTATTATTCGTTTCGTGTAAGAAATCATCCAATGATACCACCGCACCCGTTATCACACTGAAAGGCGATGCCACTGTAAACTGGCCATTGGGGTCAGCTTATGTGGATGCAGGAGCAAGTGCTCAGGACGATGTGGATGGCGATATTTCAAGCAGTATTGTAACTACCAATAATGTGAACGTCAACACGGTGAATACCTATTACGTCTATTATAATGTAACAGATAAAGCCGGAAATAAAGCAACTCAGGTGCAACGTAAGGTAGAAGTTAAGATATTCTGAGTTGATCAATTCCCACATAAAAATTTAATTGAATCTATTAAAACAAAAAACCGGCAGTTAAAATTCTAATGAAGAAATCATCCGTTTTCAACAACATATACCTGGCTCTTTTTGCACGCATTGGCATAGTAGCGCTTTTGTTTTCAATTACCCGAATCATGTTTTATGTTTTCAATAAGGGATATTTTCATTTTGCAGCCTTCGCCGATTTGTTGCCTATATTATTATATGGTATAAAGTTCGACTTTGCGGCCATCGCTTTAATCAATCTTCCTTTTATCGTTTTACAAACCATTCCCCTTAATATCAGGGTTCATAAAACTTATCGTAAAGTTTCTGAAATCCTTTTCTATATCACCAACACCATTGCGTTAGCCTTAAACTGTGTTGATTTAATGTTTTTCAAGTTCATTTTTCGCAGAACCACCTGGGATGTGATGAAAGGCTCGGTGATTGGCGACGATTTTCAAACCGTATTTGTTAAGTACCTGATTGATTATTGGTATATCATGGCAATATGGTTGCTTTTAATAGCCCTCATGATATTTTTGTATCGTCTC
>CAYYQJ010000269.1:0-5083 GCA_964473775.1 uncultured Bacteroidales bacterium
GATAGCTTCAGGTGACTGGAGTTCAGACGTGTGCTCTTCCGATCTCTTCGGTGTTGATAAGTAGTAATTTTCGTCAGGATAAATTGCCGATGCTGATACTTGAAACAGGGCGTGCGTTGATTGATGAGGCGGGTTATTTAGTTGGTTCGGTGATTGCGAACAAACGTTTGGCGTCGGGCAAAAGGGCTACTATATTGGATATTGGAGTGAATATTATGTTTACTGCTTTTTGGTACGATCATAAGATATCGCCTGCACAGGAGTTCACGCATTATGCTGAAGATACTATTTGTTACGGGCCTTTATGTATGAACATTGATGTGTTGAGAGAGAACATTAGTTTGCCGCTGTTGAACAGGGGCGACCATGTGGTGGTGCATAGTGTGGGTGCTTATAATATGACACAGTGGATGCAGTTTATCACACTGAGGCCAAAGATTGTGATGATAGACATGAATGAAAATGTGCATATTATAAGGGAGAATGAAACATTGGAAAGTATTATTGGCCACGAAAAAACACCGGACTATTTGAAGAAATTTGAATTGTAAGTTTAAGGAATGAATAAAGCTATCAGTATATCGGATGCCCTGAATAAGGGTAGAAACCTCTTTCCACATTTTGTGAAAAGCATACTGAATAGCTATACTCAAATCTTTTTTTCTGATAACCGTGTTTTTGCGGTGATACTTATACTGGTTACCTTTTTCGATTGGGTGGCAGGATTCAGTGGGGTGTTGTGTGTGGTGTTGACCAATGTGATGGCTTATGTTATAGGGTTTAATCGCAGCAATATCAGTTCGGGATTTTACGGATTCAATAGTTTGCTGACAGGGCTGGCATTGGGAAGCTATTATCAACTGAACTCTGAGTTTTTGTTGATATTGGTTTTTGCTTCCATGCTTTCCTTGTTTTTTACTTTGATGATGGAAGGCGTGGTTGGCAAATATGGGTTGCCGTTTTTGAGCATACCTTTTTTGTTTGCCATCTGGATGCTGATATTGGCTACGCGGCAATTTACTCATTTGAAGATTTCTGAAAGGGGTATTTATATTCTGAACGACCTGCATAGTATGGGCGGGCAACCGTTGGTGAATGCTTATGAATGGTTTAATAAGCTGAATCTACCAGTGTATTGGGTGATTTATTTCCGTTCGCTGGGGGCGATATTTTTCCAATATCATGTGTTGGCAGGAATGCTGATGGCTGTAGGATTGTTGATTTATTCGCGCATAGGTTTTTTGTTGTCGCTGGTGGGTTTCTTTTCGGCGTATTGGTTTTATTCGTTTATAGGGGCGAATATCAGCGAGCTAAATTATAATTATATCGGCTTCAATTTTATATTGACAGCCATTGCCATAGGGGGATTTTTTGTTATTTCTTCGCGTTACTCTTTCTTTTGGGTGTTGCTTTTGGTTCCTTTAATTTCGATTACCATTACCAGTGCCACTGCGATTATGAATGTGGTTCAGTTGCCGGTTTATTCTCTGCCGTTTAATATGATTACCTTGTTGTTTTTGTATGCAATGAAATTCAGAGAGCGGTTTTATGAAAAGCCACAGATGGTGCTGATTCAGCATTTTTCTCCAGAAAAGAACCTGTATCTGCAACATAATAATAAAGAACGTTTCCGCAAATCGTATTATTTCCCGTTCTCATTGCCTTTCTGGGGAGAGTGGAAGGTTACTCAGGCGCATAATGGTGAAATCACCCATAAAGGCGATTGGAAACATGCCTGGGATTTTGAAATTGCTGATGATAAAGGGCAATTGTTTCAGGGGATTGGGAAAAGCTGCGAGGATTATTATTGTTACAACAAACCTGTGATAGCCCCCTTGGGAGGAGTGGTGGAAGAAATTGTGGATGATGTGGACGATAATGCCATAGGCGATGTGAATACCGAAGAAAACTGGGGCAACACCATTGTGATTAAACATGCCGAAGGTTTGTATTCCAAGATTTGTCATCTGAAAAAGAATACCTTTAAGGTGCTGAAGGGAGATGTAATTAAAAAGGGCGATATTTTGGCTTATGTTGGCAATTCGGGGCGTTCGCCACAGCCGCATTTGCATTTTCAGTTTCAGGCCACGCCATTTATTGGGTCGAAAACATTGGATTATCCTTTGGGGCATTATATCCTTAATAAAGATAAAGGCTTTCAGTTGAAATCTTTCGAGAAGCCTGAAAAGGATGATACGGTGATGGCTGTTGAAAAGAATCAAAGTCTTTATAAGGCCTTCCATTTTATTCCCGGGCAGGTGTTTGAATTTGAAGCGGTATTGCCTAACGGGAAAACCATGAATTATCAATGGGAAGTGATAGCGGATATTTACAACAATACTTATATCTTTTGCGAAAAATCAGATTCGAAACTTTATTTTAAAAGCGATGATGATATGATGTATTTCACGCATTTCGAAGGCAAAAAAGGTTCGTTATTGTTTTATTTTTATCTGGCTTGTTATAAAGTGTTGTATGGCTATTATAAAGACATGGAGTTGAAAGATTCGTTCCCTGTAAATACCCTGAACAGCGGAATATTGATTACACTGCAGGATTTTGTGGCTCCTTTTTTTATGTTTCTTAAGACTAAATATTCGTTGAAATACATCAGTAAGACAGATGATTTCAGCGATAGTGCCATTCAAATGAATTCGCAGGTTGATATCAAAGTGGGTGGTATTAGCATGAAACGTTATACCTTTGAGGTTTTTATTAAAAAAGATCATGTTGAAAAATTTACGGTAAGTCACCAAAACAAAATGGTGGTTGCTTCAAATATTCACAAGCCCATTTATAAATAAACTCAATGATAAAACATTTGTTATTCTTTTTACTACTTAGTTGTGGTGCTGCTGCAATGGTTCAGGCACAGGAAAACCTCAACTTTAATAAAGTTGAGAAAGACACCTACCACTATTACATGAATCAGCAATGGGATTCGCTGGTAACTACAGGCAAGGCAGGACTTCATCAGGATATAGATTATTTTTATCTCCGCGTGCGTATGGGAATGGCCTATTATTTCAAAGGTAATTATAGCAAAGCCATCACTCATCTGAACAAGGCTTTGGAATATAATTCGGGCGATACTATTGCTCAGGAATATTTGTATTATGCTTATAATGATTTCAGTCGTGCATTATATAAGAATGCACTGGCCAAAAAGATTCATCCTGCAATTCGCAAACGCATCATCGGTAATGCGCCACTATATAAAAACACCTTTGTTCCGATGGCCGGTGGACAGTTCGATCAGGTTTTTAAGGTTGATAATATTACATTAAAAGGTGGCCTGCAAAACAATATCTATGGAGAGGTTGATTATCCTCTCGATTTTTATTTCTTTGGCATGAATTATAAACATTATTTCAATGGTGTAGCACTTAATGTTTCTTATAATCATATGGATAGTCATAGAGATAAGAAAGCTGTTTTAGCAAGTGGATTTGTTTTTAATGATAAATACAATGTGGGCGAGCACGATATTTATGCAAACTCCGAGATTTCGCTAAACAATAAAATTACCATCATTCCGGCTTTGCAATATCAGTATATGAAGTACTCAAAATTCAAAACAGTATGGGATTCTATTAATGGTATTTATTCTTTTCCTGATACAAATTATCGTTACAATAATATCATTGCTTCGCTGGGATTCTATAAAGATATAAGCACGGTTTCTTTAGGGCTTACTCTTTCTTATGGTAATCTTTATAAAAAAAACATTTATCAGGGGGCATTCATTCTTACCTGGTTTCCTTTCGGAAACATGAAATTATATACCACCACCACATTAGCTTATTTGATAATGCCTTCTACAGTTGCAACAGTTACTGGCCCGCCGGGCAGCAAGCAGCAAAGTAACATCAATAGTAGCGGCGATAAAAGTCATCCTGTGATAGAAGAAGCCATTGGAGGGCGTCTGTCACCCAAATTGTGGCTCGAAGCTCAGGGAGCATTTAACGGATTACGAAATTATAATAAGGCTGATGCCGCAGTGGTTTATAACACACCCGATCAGGTGAAATATCTTGTTGGATTAACAGCCGTTTATGAAGTAACTAAAACGCTCGAACTTTCGGTAGGATATCAGTTTCTGCAAAAAGAAATCACAGGTCAGCATTTGATATTTACTAATAAAGGACCTGCTTTAATTACAGATAATTATACAAATAACAGTCACAATATTTACGGAGGAATAAAATGGAAACTTTAAAAATGAAAACAAAAATCGCATTCGCAACACTACTTCTTTTTCTGTGCACATCAATATGTTTTGCACAAGACAATACAGCCGCACAACAAGAAGCATTTAGCAGCAGCTATACACTTGAAAAATCGGGAGATTACACCAAAGCTATAGATGCACTGAAAAAGGTGTATGACGAAAAATCGTACGAAATTAACCTGCGTTTGGGATGGCTCACTTATAGTGGAGGCAATTTTACAGATGCATGTGCTTATTATCAGAAAGCCATCAATCTGATGCCTTATGGTATCGAAGCCCGCTTTGGTTTTGTCAATCCTGCTGCTGCTTTGGGCAATTGGGAACAGGTGATGACGCAATATATTGAGATATTGAAAACCGATCCGCAAAACACCACTGCCAACTATCGCCTGGGTTATATTTATTATGGGAAAGCCGAATATGCAAAAGCATTACCTTATTTCGAAAAGAATGTGAATCTTTATCCTTTTGATTACGATTCGCTCATTATGTATGCCTGGACCAATTTCAAACTGGGTAAACTACGCGAAGCCAAAGTGCTTTTCAACAAGGCGCTTTTAAACAGACCTAAAGATGCTTCGGCTACCGAAGGATTGGGTTTAATTAAGTAGGGATATTTATTATTGCTCAAATAAACTTGAGCAATGAGCAATGAGCATTGATTATTGAGCATTTTGATGGCTTAATTTTCAATGCTCATTTTCTATAAACAATGTTCAACCGAAGTGGATGTTGTGGTAAACTGCTGTTGCAGATATAGTAAGATGTTCAGGTTATGATATGATTTATCTGAACTGAATGATGTAACAGTGATTCGTTGCCAACAGACTTATGTTAGTTATGATGTAACAG
>CAYYQJ010000270.1:0-5077 GCA_964473775.1 uncultured Bacteroidales bacterium
GTGCAAATTGGAAGCTAATTAGTTCGGGAATTGCTTCAAATATTATGGTTTGGTCTTTAGCAGTTAAGGGTACTATTATATTTGCAGGTACTAATCACGGAATGTACTTATCTTTTAACGATGGTATAAGTTGGTCTCAAGCTAAAGGTGTGCCGTCTAAAGATATTCAGTCTATAATCATAAGCGATTCAAGCATATTTGCAGGCACTTTAAATGGTGTATATCTTTCAAATGATAATGGTGTAAATTGGTCTACCATTACAAAAATAAAGGAAATTAAAAAAAGCACATTTAAGCCAATAAATCTTCCGCCATATACAGCTTTTGATATTGAAGCAAATTGGGGTTGCATTAAAATAACTAAAGTTATTGGAGGACAAGTTGCTATAATTGAAGGTAATATAAAACAATTGGGTGTCTCTGGACCATATAGTTTAAACACTGGTTGGAATTCGATCTGTTGTCCATTAATTTTGGATTGTAATACAAAATATGTTGTCAAAAATATGGGAACAACAACTGCTATTGTTGAGATTGAAGAGATTGAAAAATAATTGCATCTTATTATGAAATTTTTTATTGACACTTTTAAGGAATTATGGCAAAATGATATTAAAGAGCATTTTCAAAATGGGTATATTACATGGGAACATCAATTGCAAGCACAATTATACCATTCATTGAAAATAAAATTAACAGGTGAATACGAAATTTGGGCAGAACCGGTAATATATTTAAAAAACTATGGTTTAGATAAGGTTAGACCAGACATAATTATCACTAAAGGAAGAATTATTATTGCTGCACTTGAATTAAAAGTCAAGACATGGGAATCTCCATTATTTAAAGGAGATATTGAAAAGCTTGAAAGGCTTAAAAGTGTTCCATCTGATGAAAAGATAGATCTAGGATTTATTCCTGTAACAAATAATTGGGAGAATCAAATAGATTTTGAGGAAAAAAAACTAAAATTTACGATAGACAAACAATTGCTAGCAATTATGGCTATAATTGCAAAGCCAGACTCTGATGTATTTATAAACAAAAAAAATGGCATCATAATATTTAAAGGTTTTGTTGGCAATAATGGTGAAATTATTTTTGAATAAAAGTTCTCCCTATTATTATGTGCTTTAAAAACAGAATAAAAAAACATTGAAACTATTGAACGCCCAGTTGCTAACAGGCAATTGCTTTCAGTGGCGACAAATACTGCAAATTTGATAACTTTGTGATATGCCACCGAAAGCAATCGCCTAATCGTTACCAGCAATAGTAAAATGAGTATTGAATATAATACAATTAATAAAATGAATAAACATGTTTTGATTTTTATCCTCTGGATTTCGCCAATCATCGGATTTTCACAATCCTATACCCTATCAGAATTGATAGAGTTAGATAAAAAAAGCTTAGATGATTTTGACACTTATGTGACATCAAAAGGGTATCATTTTGATAAAGTGAAAGATGGTGATTCAATAAGCAGAAATGATTATCATTATGAAAATGGAAATAAGACATACTTCATATCAAGGATTGTTTTCAAATATAATGATAATATAATGATATCTTGGTATACATTCAAATCATCCGATTACATATCAATCAAATCTCAGTTAAAAACATTAGGTTTTGTGTATTCAAAATCTGGCGTGTATAAAGGCGCTAGTTATTTAAAGTATAAAAAAGGTCTAATTGAATTAGGTTTATTTTCATCACAAGAACATTATGCAAGTGGAGAAAGCTATACAAGCTATGAAATAAATGTCTGCACAAATTGCAAATAAATGTAATGCCAATAATTATATGAAAGACCCCGTTGGTCTCAGTTTAGTCAAAGGTTCTACCTTCATCTTTTCTAACCTTTTAAGCTCAATCCTTCATAAGCTATAGCCCCGAATTATTAAAATAAAAAGTCCTTACATTTCTCGCAAAAGCCAGCGTTCTTCTGGTCGATATCTTCCACATAGTTGCCCGATTGCATCACACAATAAGGCTCGTGGCAATGTATCAATCCAAAAGTATGGCCTAATTCGTGAATGATTTCTTTGGTGAGGCGCTGCCACATCAAATCATTGTCGGCAAGCATACCATAACGCTCGTTATGTAAGCGGTAATCAGAAACAATACCACTGTTGCCATTTAAAAAAGCCTGTCCGAAAATGTAGGTAAAAATCGGAATAAACAAATCAACATTAAACATGGCCAGGGTTTTGGTATCGGATGTGGCATAAGCCATTTCAATATGTTTCAACAAATCGTTGGCATTATACTGCCGGCGAGCTGCATCATAAAAATCGCTTACATCAAGATGCCCATCTTTCAGATGCACCTGAGCCCTGAATACCCTTGAAACATTGTTGAGCAGTGTCTGCAAAAAACCTGCATCCCAATATCCAAAAGAAATTAATGTGATGTTGCGTACATCCATTCAAAAACTGATAAGGTTTAATAATTATTTCAAAGTGTTGAGAAAATTTTTGTTTTCAGGATTGTAAAATTATTTTGAAGGTTTTATATCATACTTTTTAATCTTACTATTAAGGGTAACTCTATCAATTTGCATGGCTTTGGAAGCCTGCGAGAGATTCCATTCATATTTGTTCAGAATATGGACAATATGATTTTTTTCCATCTCTGCCAGACTATCTTCCATACCATGAGCCTTGTTTTTTACAACAGGAAAATCTTTTAGCAACAATTTTTTGCCGTTACCAATAACAATAGCGCGCTCAATCATGTTTTCGAGTTCGCGGATGTTGCCCGGAAAATCTAATTCCTCTAAAAGCTGTAAGGCAGTGGCATCAATTGTCATCAGTGGTTTGTTCATAGAACTACAATATTTTTTTATAAAAAATTCAGTCAACAAAGGGATGTCTTCCGGTCGTTTGCGCAAAGGGGGAATGACAATATTCAACACATTGAGCCTATAATACAAATCCTCCCGAAAACTGCCCTCATCTACCATTATTTTTAAATCCTGATTGGTAGCACAAATTACCCGGAAGTCGGAAGTAATTTCTTTGTTCCCTCCTACCCTGCTAAAACTTTTGGTTTCCAATACCCTCAAAAGTTCAACCTGCATTTTCGGAGAAACCGATGCAATCTCGTCAAGAAAAATGGTCCCATTATCAGCCATTTCAAAGCGACCTTTACGATTGTATAATGCACCCGTAAAAGCACCTTTCTCGTGACCAAACAATTCGCTTTCCAACAAACTCTCGGAAAGTGCTCCGCAATGCAAACAAACCATAGGAAAAAACTTTCGTTGCGAATTGGCATGAATGGCCTGGGCAATAAGCTCTTTACCTGTCCCACTTTCGCCGGTTATTATTACCGAGGCATTGGATTGCGCTACTTTTTTTACCTGATTCAATACTTTTTTGATGGCTGCACTCTCGCCAATAATATCCCCTACATTTACCAGGGTTTCCATTCTTTCTTTCAGAGCTTCGTTTTCTTTGCTTAGCGCTATTTGTTTTGAAGCATTCCTGACAAGGTGTGAAAGATCATCAGGATCGAAAGGTTTGGTAATATAATCAAATGCGCCGTCTTTTAATGCCTGAACTGCTGTATCCACCGTAGCAAAAGCTGTCATCACAATAATTATAGCATCTGCATTGCTCGATTTGATACGTCGCATCATTTCCAATCCATCCATACCCGGCATTTTTATGTCGGTTAAAATGATATCAAACATGGCCGTTTCTAGCAGATTTAAGGCTGTTTTGGCATCCTGTGCGCATTCCACTTTATAACCATCCTCAACAAACCAACTATACAGCGATTCTCTTACAGAGTCCTCATCATCAACAATCAGAATTGAAATTTTATTATCCATAGCTTCGTTTTTTTAGTTATGATCATTTTCTTTTAAAGGTAAAATTATAGAAATTGTAGTACCTATTGTAGGTTGTGAAGTTACATTTATTTTTCCATTATGACTTTGAATAATACCATGAACTATTGCCAGCCCCAAACCAGTGCCTCTGATATTTTGCTTGGTAGAAAAAAACGGTTCGAAAATATGCGGAATATCCTCAGGATTAATACCAGAGCCATTATCAATAATTTCAATACTGATATGCTCTTTATCAGGATTGAGGGTTCGAAATACTATCTCTCCATTTTCTGAAACAGCTTCAGAAGCATTCACCAAAACAGCAATACAAGCCTGTTTAATCTGATTGGGGCTGCAATAAACCAAATCGTTGTGAGCCGAAAAGTCAGTATAATAATTTATTCGGGCAATTTTAAAAGAATGACTCATCAAATCGCTTGTTTCGAGCAAAACCTCGTGCAAATGTTTGTTCTCAAAATTATTCTGATCTTTTCTGGAGAAGTCTAATAATCCTTTTACTATATCGCCACATCTTTTCGATTCGTTTTCAATCATTTTTAAATGTTTCATCACGGCTTCTTTTTTCTCGGGTTCCAAATCCTGATTAAGGAGCTGTTTCTGTATCAGTTTTGTATAAATCAGAATCCCTGAAAGTGGATTATTTATTTCATGAGCCACCGATAAAGACAATTTTCCGAGCGAAGCAATTTTCTCAATGTTGATCAATTCGTTTTGAGCCTGACCCAACTCTTCAGATTTAATTCTAACCTTATATTCAAGTTGCTGCGACCAGTTTTGCAATTCGCTGTTGGCAGTCTGCAAATTATCAAGCATGTGGTTGAAAGCAACCGAAACCATTCTCATATCATCGAGTTGATTGGGTTTAATTTCCAGACGGGTATTCCGGTCGCCTTTTGCAACAGATTCACTTGCCTTAATAAGCGCATTTAAAGGATTTTTTATTTTTTTCCCTGTAAAGAAAATTAAAAAAACCAGGAGCAAAATAGTAGCGATAGTAGCCATAACAAAAAAATCTCTCAATGATTTTCTTAAAGTTGTATCCAGGTCGGATAAAGGAATTTTAATTACCAACGACCCCAGAACTTTTTCAGATTGAGGATGTGCATGACATGAACTGGTATAACAGGATTTTTCGTTCAAAATGGGCGAATTAATCAATAAATGCCTGAGATCGGAAGAGCGTCGTGTAGGGAAAGAGTGTTCAGAGCCGTG
>CAYYQJ010000271.1:0-5071 GCA_964473775.1 uncultured Bacteroidales bacterium
TTCCCTGTAATGTCTGACCCAATCATAATCGCGCACTCCGATTTCCCTGTAATGTTTGACCCAACTATAATCGCGCACTCCGATTTCCCTGTAATGTCTGACCCAACCATAACCGCGCACTTCGATTTCCCTGTAATGTCTGACCCAACTATAACCGCGCACTCTGATTTCCCTGTTATGTCTGACCCAACTATAATCGCGCACTTCGATTTCCCTGTAATGTCTGACCCAACTATAATCGCGCACTCCGATTTCCCTGTAATGGCTGACCCAACTATAACCGCGCACTCCGATTTCCCTGTAATGTTTGACCCAACCATAATCGCGCACTCCGATTTCCCTGTAATGGCTGACCCAACCTTTATTATCCCTGACCCAATCATCCATGGCAAATCAAGATTTATTATTATTTGCAAGTATTAGGAAACAAGTAGAACTATTATAAGGGTTTGATTTATAGATATGATGATATTCAAATCTTCATCAACAATGGGCGATACAAAGTAATCATGTGCACAAACGACTCAGATGGTAAGTTAAAAGTATAAAGAACCTGGTATAAAAACTCTATAGTGCAGCAAAATTGTTTGCCTCAGTGATAAATTCCATATTGAGGGTAATAATGTTGATGTTCTTGGTTTTGAAAGCGCAGCCGCCATAAGGGTTATTGGCGCACTTGTTAATACCTATAAGGAAGAGAACCTAATTTGGCCTGAATCTAATACTGTCGCTGCACGGTAAGCCGTGTTATTGAATTATTTTTTAGGGATGATGTGGATTACCTGAGCCCGTTTATCCCGTGCTTCAGGTAATTTATTTTATAATAATATTGTCATTAGAAAAAAAAATAGGGGCCAACTATTGTTGCGCCCCTATTCAATTTTTATAAATCAGCAGCCGATGTGTCTCGAAATCACCAGACGTTGAATTTCTGAAGTACCTTCGCCTATTTGCAATAAACGCTGATCGCGGAAAAAGCGTTCGATATCATAGTCTTTCATCAAACCATAACCTCCATGAATCTGAACAGCTTCGTTAGCAACCTGCTGAGCCACTTCAGAACAATAAAGTTTCGACATGGCAGCTTCCTTTGCAAAAGGTTTGTTATGATCTCTCAACCAACATGCTTTATACAAAAGATTACGTGCAAGTTCTATTTTTAAAGCCATATCGGCCAGCTTAAAAGAGATGGCTTGTTGTTTGCAGATGGGTTTGCCAAACTGAACGCGCTCCTGAGCATATTGCAAAGCCAGTTCGTAAGCACCCTGTGCCAGTCCAAGACCCATGGCGCCAATAGACAAACGACCGCAATCCAAAGTGCTGAGCATGATTTTAGAGCCTTCGCCACGTTTGCCAAGCACATTGCTTTCGGGCACTGTACATTCGTCAAAATAAAGTTCGGCGGTGTTCGATGCGCGCCACATCATTTTGTCGTGCATGGTTTTGGCTGTGAAGCCCGGAGTGCCGTTTTCAACAATGATGGCGGTGAATTCCTTGTCCTTGCCGCTGTCGCCCGAAACGCACTGAACGGTAGAGCCCAAAGAAATTTCGGAAGAGGCATTGGTGATAAAGATTTTGGAACCATTGATGGTCCATTTGTCATCTGCAAGTTTGGCAAAAGTTTTTGAATTGCGCGAATCAGAACCGGCAAAAGGTTCAGTAAGTCCAAAGCCCCAGAGTTTTTTACCGCTGCAAAGCACAGGCAGATATTTCCGTTTTTGCTCTTCGGTGCCATAGTAATAGATGGGGTTCAGCCCCAAAGAATTTCCTGCGGCAATGGTGGCTGCCTGCGAACTATCGATGCGGGCCAGTTCTTCCACAGCAATGATGTACGAAAGGTAGTCCATGCCTTGTCCACCATATTCCTGCGAAACCAGCATACCGAACAGGCCTATCTCACCCATCTTATGGGTAAGTTCAACGGAGAATTGCTGTTTATCGTCCAGTTCTTTGGCTATGGGTTTGATCTCTCTTTCCGCAAAATCCCGTACTGATTCCCGGATTAAATTGTGGTCTTCATTTAAAAAAGGATGATCCATATTTATTATTTTAAGTTTGATTGTTTAAATGATTATTTCCGACCTGTTAATGTTTTTGGAATCCTACCATTTTTGATAGATTCTGACCTGAGTCTGCGGCCAACAATTCGTTCGACCATAGCGCCTATATTTAGGATACGATCAATATCAAGATTGGTTTCTATTCCCATTTCGTCCATCATCACTACCATATCTTCGGTAGAAACCAGTCCAACCAGGTTAGGATCTTTATAGTAATAAGCTCCGGTTCCTGCAACGGGAACTCCGCTTACAAAGTTTGCTGGTTGTCCACCTATGCCTCCCATGGTAGATTCGAAATTGGTCATACCTGCCTGTAAAGCTGCCAGTACGTTAGCCAATCCCCAACCACGGGTTGTGTGGAAGTGAACGATTTGTTTTTCGGGACGCGGAACGCTGTCCAGAAGCGCAGAATAATAATCATAAACGCGGTTTGGCGAAGCAGAACCATCGTGATCGGCATGCTCCACGTCGTTGGCACCAATCTCGAACCAGCGTTTGGTAAATTCAATAGCTTTTTTCATATCGGTAGGACCTTCGATGGGGCATCCCCAGATGGTACTAACGGTTCCGTTTACTTTTATACCTGCATCGTGAGCATCTCTGATGCATTTTTCGCTCATTTTCCAGTATTCATCCAGCGAAAGGCCTGAATTTTTCTTGTGATGTGATTCGCTGGTAGAGACCATCAACAGGATACGGTCGGGGCCATAACCTTCTTTTTTAGCTTCAATAGCTTTTTCTACTGCCTTTTCGCGAATAGTAACCACTGTTAATGATACTCCATCAATCAAATGAGCTACTTTTTTGCTGTTTCTAATACGTTTCATCAACTCCGGGCCATCTTTGAACTGAGGCATACCTGTTGGATTTCCAAAATTGGTTATTTCAACATGTTTAAATCCGGCCAGGATCAACTCCTCAGCCAGCCATAGTTTGGCATCGGTAGGAATAAAGATTTCCTCGTGCTGAAAACCGTCTCTTACGGTAATGTCACCAATGGTGACTTTTTTAGGATATTGCATTGTGTTATTATTTTTTATTTGAGTTTTTGATTTAAGAATTATAATATCATTTCTGGAATTTCGCCTTCCACTATGAGTTTGCCTTCGGTGGCTTTTACAATTTCCTCCACGCTTACGCCAGGTGCTCTTTCCACCAGTTTGAAGCCTTCATGGGTAACATCCACAACAGCCAGTTCGGTAACAATACGCTTTACACAATTCACTCCGGTGAGTGGAAGGGTGCATTGGTTAAGCAGCTTGGATTTGCCTTCTTTATCGGTATGCTGCATAGCCACAATGATGTATTTTGCTGAAGCCACCAGATCCATTGCGCCACCCATGCCTTTCACGAGTTTGCCGGGGACTTTCCAGGAGGCTATATCGCCTTTCACGGATACCTCGAATGCTCCCAATACGGTGAGGTCGACATGTCCGCCGCGTATCATTCCGAAACTGGTGGCAGAATCGAAGAATGCTGCGCCGGGAAGAGCGGTTACTGTTTGTTTGCCTGCATTGATGAGGTCAGCATCTACATTTTCTTTGATAGGGAAGGGGCCAATGCCCAACAATCCGTTTTCGGAATGCAGTACCACCTGCATGTCCTGAGGAATATAATTTGCGACAAGTGTAGGAATACCTATTCCCAGATTCACGTAATACCCGTCTTTCAGTTCCTGGGAAATACGTTTTGCTATGCCGTTTTTATCTAATGCCATATTTTGTTATTTTGTTTTATTAATGAATAATGTTGGAAGTTAGAATCCGGAAACTTTTCTAATCTCTTGTGGTTACGAATTCGATTCTCTTCTGATAGTCTTTGCCCTGAAAAATACGTTGAATAAATATTCCGGGTGTATGAATATGGTTAGGATCAAGTGTGCCAACAGGAACCAGTTCTTCCACTTCAGCAATGGTGATTTTGCCTGCAGTTGCTATCATATTATTAAAGTTAGCAGCCGTGTTGCGGTAAACCAGGTTTCCGTTTTCATCACCTTTCCATGCTTTAACAATAGCAAAATCGGTTACAATTCCCATTTCGAGGAGATGCATTTTCCCGTTAAACTCACGTACTTCTTTGTTCCCCTGAACCTCGGTTCCATAACCTGCAGGAACAAAAAAGGCAGGTATTCCGGCGCCACCAGCTCTGAGCCTTTCGGCCAAAGTACCCTGAGGAATGAGTTCCACTTCCAGTTCGCCCGAAAGCAACTGACGTTCGAATTCTTTGTTTTCGCCCACATAGGAGGCTATCATTTTTTTGATTTGATGTTTTTGGAGCAGCAATCCCAATCCCCAACCATCAACGCCGGCATTGTTGGAATAACAGGTGAGGCCAGTGATGCCAGCATCAAAAATGGCCTGGATACTGTTTTCAGGGATACCGCATAAACCAAATCCGCCGACTGAAATTGACATTTCGTTAGTCAATCCTGCAATGGCTTCAGTGGCATTTTTTACTACTTTTCGCATACGAGTAATTTTATTTTTTTCTTAAGTTTGATTAATTTTCTAATTGAATAATGGTGCCCCCGAGTTTTTCAGGAACACTTCTTTATTTGTTTTCAATGCAAGTTGCAAAGTATCTGCATTGAGGTTTGTTTCTATATTGTTTTCCGAACACCAATGTATAAGATCCAAAGTATTAAGATTGCCCAGCAATTCATAACCCGTCATGGGGCAACCACCCATACCGTTCAATACGGTATCGAAACTGCAGCAACCGCTTTTGTAAGCGGCATCCACTTTCTCATAGTAAGTGTTGGCGGTGGTGTGCAGATGAAGGCCGAATTCTATAGTCGGAAAGGCGGAGATCAGTTGGGTATAGACCTGTGTGATCAATTCGGGCGTGGAGACACCGGTGATATCCGATAGGGTAATATAACGGATTCCCATGGCATGCAGTTTTGTCACCGATGCCATGACCAATTCCGTATCATACCTGTCTCCGTAAGGATTTCCAAAACCCATAGATCGGAAGAGCACACGTCTGAACTCCAGTCACCTGAAGCTATC
>CAYYQJ010000272.1:0-5065 GCA_964473775.1 uncultured Bacteroidales bacterium
AGAAGACGGCATACGAGATAGCTTCAGGTGACGGGAGTTCAGACGTGTGCTCTTACGATCTATCCATCGCCTGCGGTATGCGAATACGAAATCCTATAATCGGTTTTATCTTTCGAACCTTCCACAGTAATTCTTTTTTTCCAGAAACCATAAAAACCCCCTGTGGCAAATAACTTCACTCTTACAGGTTTGGGACCACCATCAAATGTGTTGATATTTAAAACCCCGCCTGTGGCACATCCGCCATGCATGGATGCCGCCAAGCCTTTAACCACTTCTACACTTTTCACCGTATTCCAGTCAACATCATACAAATCGGGGGCATAGCCTGCAGGGTCGTTCACCGAAATGCCATCCACCAACACTTGTATGCCACGGAAACCCGATTCGGACAATACGCCCATCCCTCTCATATAAAAATGCACACGCGAACCGCCTGTACCATTATCAATCTTTACACCGGGCACCAACCTCAAAGCCTCATCGGCTGCAATGCTTTTCGACATAGTGTTTAATTGTCGTTGGTTAACAATACTTATGCTTGCAGGAATTTCCTTCATTGGAGTGAAGGTTCGGGTAGCACTTATCACCACTTCGTTCAATGATTTCTGCCAAATAGAATCTTTGCTTACTGTTTTGTTTTGCGAAAATAATTGTACAGCAAAAAATACAACTACCATCATCGCGATAATTTTTTTCATTTTTGAATAATATTTTTAATAATAAAACATACACAGAGATGCCCTGCCCTGTAAGCAAAACACCCTGATAATTAATTTCCGACCTAAAATCTACGAAATACGTTTAGGCGGAGGTGTGAGGATATTAATAAAAATAAAATTCAATTTTTCGGAAAGACTAAAAACATATTCGTAATCCGACACGCTTTGTGTGAAAGCCACATTCTTTTGCAAAATGGCCGGAGTTACGATAATTTTAAATAGTGTGTTGGTTTTTTGTTTGATGGGGATGTTGCTTTCCATGTAGTGTTTTACATGGATATCCAGGTTGGCAAAAAGTTGTTCTTCTTTGATGTCGTTTATACAATATAATATAACAGAATCCCCAATGGTTTTACTGCGAACCACATCATACAGCTTTCCCTGTAAAACAAACTCCTTATCATCAGTTTTTTTATAGCCATCCTTGCCCGAATTCATATCAGCAACCGACATTCGGATAGCAATCAATTCGCTTTCTTTAACAGAATGCAAAATTTTTTGCTTCACTTCATTTCTGATAGCATATTGAAACGACTTAAACACGACCACATATCCGAGGATATTATAGAGTATCAGAAAAGCCAAAAATATTGAAACAACTTTCTTCAATCTTTTTTTTTCTGCAAATATCAAAAATAAAAATGACAATAATCACTATTGTGAAAAATAAATTATTTCATGCTTCACTCACTTAATTACGTGTGTTTGTTAATGTTTAAAAAAAAATATTGGCATTTTAAAACCTTTTTAGAATTTATGAGTATAAAAACCTTGAAATAAAAAAACTACTTTTATTTTTGGTATAAAAAAAAATATTAGTTTTACACACCGAAATTTTGTAGGTTTGCCAATTATTTCAGAAATAGAAAGAGTTTTATATGAGATACTTTAAAAAATGGTTATTGATACTGCTAGCAATTATTGTTGCCGAAGTTGCATTTGATTCGTGTTCGAGACACTATCGATATAAAAAAATGATCAAACGCAGGCGCACTGCGATATCACACCGCTATCATTCTCCTTATCAGAAAAAGCTAAAAAAGAATATTATCCCTATTAATAAGAATTACATTATTAAGAATAGAAGAAATACTACGGGAGTTCCTAATTCCCAGCATCATTGATTTTGATTTTTTGACGTTCAAAAAAAAACTGTTTGATTTTTCAAACAGTTTTTTTTTGCTCTTATTGTGCCTTAAGCAGCTTAAGCGAGAACAATTGCTTGTCCGAAATCACTTTCAGCATATAATAACCCTTGCTCAAAGTGCCAATACCATTTATCTGAATGGAATTGCAACCGGGCGTACGACTCACTTTTTCTTTGCTATAAACCATTCTTCCGCTTAAATCATACAGTTGAACATCAATAGCCGATGTATCGCTCGAATAAAAAACAATATTGAAATTATCTGTAATGGGATTTGGAAAAACATCCATTGAATTATCTCTGTCGAAATCCTGAAACCGGCTGCCATGCAATATCATATTTGCGATTACCAGATTGGGGATACCATAACCGTAAGAAGCATCAGGGGCTTTATAATGATTGGCCGAACCCGTCAAAGCTTCAATAATATCAGCATTGTTCGACATCAGATTCGCCTGCCACAAACAAGCTACCGAACCCGCCATCACAGGTGATGAAAAAGAGGTTCCGTTGCCCGACATTACCGAACCTGTAGTTGTGGTAACAAAAGTACCTTCGCCCATAGCACAAACAGTGGGTTTAATTCGTCCGTCGTATGTTGGACCCCGTGAACTGAAATCAGAAGATTTGCCTTTGGCATCTACAGAACCTACGGTGATAATATGGTCGGCATCAGCCGGAGCACCTATATAATGCCAGGTGCCGTTACCGGAATTTCCTGCACTATTACATACCAAAATACCTTTTGAAGCAGCAATAACAGCGCCTTTGCTCGAACGGCAGGTATTCCCATTCAAATCTTTATAAGTATGATTCCATTTTGTATTAAAAAATTCTGTGTATCCAAGTGAAGAATTAATGATGTCGGCCCCAACACTGTCAGCAAATTCGGCAGCAGACACCCAATTGTCTTCTTCCACAGGATATTCTGTATCCGGGTCTTCTGATTGCAATAACCAATACTTGGCTTTTGGAGCTGTACCGATAATTTTCCCGGGAGAATTGCCACCCATGATAGACATTACCATCATACCATGAGTGCCTTTATCAAAAACATTGACACCGGGTTGTACAAAATTCTTTGTACCCAATATCTGATGATTTTGCCAAAGACTATCAAAAACAGATACACTGTCAACTCGGTAAAATCCTGCATCCAACACAGCAATAGTCATATTCTGACCACGAAAACCCATACCATGCAATGAATCGGTTCCCAGCATGTGCACCTGATCGTAAGCAAACCCATAATTAAACAGATTATTAGTGGCCATATAGGATTGATTCAAACAGTTCTGAACTTCATCAAAGAAACCGGGTTCTGTAGTGGATAAACTTTGTGAACCTTGTTTGCCACCATGCTTTTTCTTTGGTTTTTCACTGGTTTTTACATACATGTCGGCAAGGGTATCAATGCCTGAAACAAAAGGTAGTGCAGATATTTTAGTAAGCACACCCATATCCTGTGTATAAACTGTAACACAGTTAAACCATTTCGAAATGGTATAAACCTGAGCTCCTGTTTTCCTGACACTATCCACATACCACGGATTCACAGGGATATCATTATCCACAATAGCGATTCGTTGATTGGTTCTTCTTTGCAAAGCCTGCGGTGAAAGATATTGCGAAGGATTACCAATAGTATATGGCGAATTGTTTTTATCGGTAAAATTCACACGAAATTTCATAGGCACATTCTGCGCCTGCAGGCCAATTGCCATTATAATTAAAGTCAGAATCAGGATACTTTTTTTCATTGTTTTATTGTTATTAATTACCGTATGAGGTTAGCGTATAAGAATAATCTATTCCGCTTAGGATAACTCCGGTAGGTTGTTTGGTTAGCTTAGTATATTTTTTATAAATCATGCCGATATGAGCAGCATAAACTTCTTTTTCGAAATTTTCATTTAATACAAGATGTTCTTCCTTTTGAATAATGCTGAGTGTTGAGTCATAAGTAACATGATTCAAGTTGTACGCAGAGTGAATATTCTTATAAACATAAGATTGCTCACCCAACGCATTGTATTTATTGCCATCCCACTTTATTCCTTCTGAAGGAGGAAAGATAAGTTTTACAATCCGTATATTTTCCTCTGTTCTTTCGGCAGTGGTGCTTGTCAGGTTTTGAGTCCATACATCTTTAATATACCATTCGGAAGTATCATTCAATCTTTTGTATCTTTCTATTCTTTGTGTCGGACGGTTTTCATTATCATTAAAAACAGATTCTATTTTCTCTTTAATCTGAAATCTAAAAGAATCTACCTTTCCTGTAAAATCATTATAACTAAAAGAATCCACATCATAAACCACCCAATGACCTACATTTATAGGGAAGTATTTATAGCCCATTTCAACTGCAATCTCTGTTTCCTTTTTACAGGAAAAAAGCATCAAAAGAAAAACAATGCTGAAAATGGTTAAAAAGAAATGCTTCATTATTTATTACAGAAATTACCGTTATGCAAAATTATAAAAATTGTTACATACAAATCAAATTATTACACCACCGCCAAGTAAATCATTTCCTTCATAAAACACAGCCGATTGTCCGGGAGTGATGGCCGAAACCTCTTCATTAAATATTACCTTGATGGTATCTCCTGTTTTTGTTAAACTACTCAGCGCACCTGAATCTTTATATCTTATTTTTGTTGTGATTTCATTGAGTTCAGAAAAATCCTCATACTTCATCAGATTCAAAGAAGTGGCCAACATTTCCTTTCTCATCAAATCTTCGCGTTCGCCCAAAATAACCGTATTGTCTTCAGGATTGATTTTATTTACGTATAAGGGATGACCTACAGCCACTTCCAGCCCCTTTCTTTGTCCAATAGTATAAAAAGGATAGCCATGATGTTTGCCTAATATTTTACCATCTGTATAAACAAAATTCCCACCGTCCACCTTTTTATCCAGTCCTTCAACCCTATGTTTCAAAAAGCTTCGGTAATCGTTATCAGGGATAAAACAAATTTCATAACTCTCGCTTTTATGTGCCAGGCGTGGAATTCCAAAATTAACAGCCATTTCTTTTATCTCTGTTTTCAGATATGTTCCCAGGGGGAAAATAGTTCTTCGCAAATGTTCCTGCGATAATCCCCAAAGCACATAAGTCTGGTCTTTACTTTCATCGGCACCTTTCCTAAGAAAATAACGATCGTTCTCTTGCATCAGCATAGAATAA
>CAYYQJ010000273.1:0-5051 GCA_964473775.1 uncultured Bacteroidales bacterium
ATTTATTGATACAGGCTGTGGACAGCAAATTTATAAAGGAAGAAGATATCGACCAATTAGCCGCATGGCGCGAATCGCCTGAAACCTGGGGAAAATAAAACATCATGTCAGACATAAAAAGCGAAAACACTCAAATAAATTGTGGAATAGGAAAAATCTACGGCTTTGTTTCCGATTTTAATAACTTTCAGCAACTGATGCCCGATCAGGTTACCAACTGGATGTCAACCTCCGACTCCTGTTCTTTCACCATCAGTGGGATGGGAACTATGGCACTAAGGATAAAAGAAAAATTTCCAGAAACAAAAGTTGTGATTGTTCCGGAAGTGGGCACTAAAATTCCATTTACTTTTGAGTTGGTTTGCAATCTGCAATCCATTTCAGAGCATGAAACCAAAGCTCAATTTATATTTGAACACGAAATGCCTGCCATGATAAAAATGATGGCAGCACGGCCTTTGCAAAATATGGTGGATATATTTGCCCAAAAACTAAAAGAATATTGCGAGAAACCAGGCTTTTAATATCCTGGTTTTTAAATCACATACGCAATTTCTTTCATATCGCATTCCAGTTTTTTATTTTCTGAAGTAATCAACTGCAGCCAGCCATATTCGTTCACACCGGTAATTGTGGCAGTAATTTTATTTTGTTGATAGATAAATTCGGAAGGCATACCTATTCTGAACATGGCTTCAAGATATTCTTTATCAATTTCATTATATTTTTTCTCTGTTAATTGGCTGTATCGCTTTTTAAACAGGTCAATATAAGTATTTAACACTGTCTCCAATTCGAATTCAGAATGCGAAAACTGAATGATTGAGGCAGCATCAGGCAAATCTTTAGAAAAAACCTTTTGATTCACATTCAGGCCAATACCAATTACCACCCAATTCAGATTCTGACCAATAATAGAAGTTTCTATTAATATTCCTGCCACTTTTTTCGACCCGACAAAAATATCGTTTGGCCATTTTATGGACACTTTGTCGCAAGGCAGCATATTATTTATCAAATCAAAAACCGATAATGAAACCGATTTGTTTAATAAAAACTGCATGGCAGCAGGCAAAAACCTGGGAAAATAAATCAGGCTAAAGGTAAGATTCTTATCAGGTTCGCTCTTCCAAACATTCTCGTGCATGCCCTTTCCTGAGGTTTGATTTGAGGTAACAATACAACATGCTTGCTTAATTTTATTTTCTGCCAACAATTTTTTGGCATAAGTATTGGTTGAATCTATTGTATTCAGACGGATAATTTCCATGAAATTAAAGTATTAGACTTCTAAAATTTGATTAGTTATAATTTGCTCATTTCAACACATTTATTCTTCAAATTGAATATTATTGCTTAATTTTGCAAACTTATGAAAAAATACGAATGCCTGTAAAAAAGAAAATTAAAGAAGAAGCTGATATAACAGAGTTTATCATCGAAGGAATTCTTGATAAAAAAGGAGAAAAGGTTGTTAGCATTGATTTTACGAATATCCACAATGCTATATTTAAAGGTTTTATTATTTGTCATGGCAACTCAAGCGTGCATGTTGAAACCATTGCCGATTCGGTTGAAGAGTATGTCAGACAAAAATCAGGGCGTAAACCATGGCATAAAGAAGGCCAATTGAATGGCGAGTGGATATTATTAGATTATGTTGATATGGTGGTCCATATTTTTCAGGAGAAATTCCGAAGTTTTTATCAACTGGAAAATTTATGGGCAGACGCAGATGTAAAATATATTGATTCAGAAAAAAAATTAAAAAAGAGTATTAAGTTAAATGGCTAATCAACAAGATAAAAAAGGTTTTCACGGAGGCGGTCCCGGACAAAAAAAGAAATTCAGTTTCTACTGGATTTATGCTGCGCTTGCCATTGTTTTTATTGGAATGCAATTCTGGAATTGGGACGGAGGTTCTACAAAAGAAATTACGTGGAATAAATTTGTCACTTTCATGCAAAAGCATCAAGTAGAAAAAGTGCTGGTTGTAAATAAAGAAAAAGCACAAATATTTATCAAACAGGAAGCTTTGGCTAGCGATACAGCTTTTAAAGACATCAATCAGAAAAAAGGTATTGGAAGCAAAGTAAACAAAGGCCCTCATTTCGAATTCGAAATTCTATCGTCAGAAAACTTCGAAACCAAGGTACGTGATTTAGAAAAAACCATCTTTATTAAAGATACTACAGGCAAAACTTATGCTGAAAAGAAACTCATTATTAGTAAAGAACAGCCTGTAGATATAGTTCCTGAAACCCAACGCAATTGGGGTGGCGATATTCTTAGCTGGATTTTGCTACCTGTTATTCTGATTGTTGTTTGGCTTGTAATCATGCGAATGATGGGTCGTGGCACAGGAGGTTCTCAGATATTTAATGTAGGAAAATCAAAAGCACAGTTGTTTGATAAAAACACTAGCAGTTCTATTACTTTTAGTGATGTAGCGGGACTGGAAGAAGCTAAGGTTGAAATCATGGAAATTGTAGATTTCCTTAAAGACCCAAAGAAATACACCACTTTGGGAGGAAAGATTCCGAAAGGCGCCTTATTGGTTGGCCCTCCCGGAACAGGAAAAACCCTTTTGGCAAAAGCCGTTGCCGGCGAAGCAAAAGTTCCGTTCTTTTCTCTGTCAGGTTCTGATTTTGTGGAAATGTTTGTAGGTGTTGGGGCTTCACGTGTACGCGATTTATTTAAAACTGCCAAAGAAAAAGCTCCTTGTATCGTTTTTATAGATGAAATTGATGCGATTGGTCGTGCCCGTGGTAAAAACCCAATGAACGGTGCCAACGACGAACGCGAAAATACTTTGAACCAATTGCTCACCGAAATGGATGGTTTTTCGAGCAATGTAGGTGTTATCATTCTTGCTGCCACCAACAGAGCCGATATTTTAGATCGCGCTTTATTACGTGCCGGACGTTTCGACCGTCAGATTCATGTTGAATTGCCTGACCTCGACGAAAGAAAAGCCATCTTTAAAGTTCACATGAAGCCTTTGACATTGTCGCCTGAAATTGATGTTGATTTTCTTGCCCGTCAAACTCCCGGTTTTTCAGGAGCTGACATTGCCAATGTTTGCAACGAATCGGCTTTAATAGCTGCACGAAAGAATAAAAAAATAATTGAAAAGCAGGATTTTCTGGATGCCATCGACCGTATTGTGGGTGGTTTGGAAAAACGAAGTAAAATCATTTCGCAACACGAAAAAAAGGTGATTGCTTTTCATGAGGCCGGACACGCCTCAATCAGTTGGTTGGTTGAACATGCTGCCCCGCTGGTAAAAGTAACTATCATCCCTCGTGGAAAAGCATTGGGCGCTGCCTGGTATTTACCTGAAGAACGTCAGATTACTACTGAAGAACAAATGCTCGACGAAATGTGTGCCATTTTGGGTGGCCGCGCATCCGAAGACATCAACTTCGGAAAAGTATCGACAGGCGCTTTGAATGATTTGGAAAGAGTTACCAAACAAGCTTATTCTATGGTGGTTTATTTTGGTCTGAACAAAAAACTGGGTAACATCAGTTATTATGATTCCTCTGGTCAGTCTGAGTATGCACTCACAAAACCTTACAGCGAAAATACTGCCGAAATCATTGATGTTGAAGTCGGGAAGATTATTGAAATAGCTTATCAAAGAGCCAAACAAATTATTCTGGACAACAAAGAGAAAGTAACCGAGTTGGCTCAACTGCTGCTGGAGAAAGAAGTTATTTTCCGCGAAGACGTTGAAAATATTTTTGGCAAACGTCCTTTTGATGACCAAAAACAGATGGATGAAGATGCGCGCGACATAGGTTCTACTATCAGAACCACCAAACAGAATGCAGAGAATCTGAAATTAGAAAACGAAAAATCGGAAGAAGAAAAACTAAAAACAGATTCAGAAACCGATATTTCTAAAACCAATCTGGATAACTGGAACAAAAAATAACCACAAAATTATTAGTACATGAAAGAATCAACTTCAAGGGAAAAAGTTCTGAAGAATGTTCGTGATGCGAGCATTTATCAGGCTGAATGTCCCTATACGGATATTGATTTTACTTCAAATGTTTTTAAGATGTCGGAGGATTCTCTTGATGTAACATTTGCAGAAGCCTTCACAAAAATTGCCGGTAAATTTATTTACTGCGAAAACCATCAGGAGTTTTACGAAACATTCAACATATTGGCTGCCGACCAGAAATGGAATCAACTCTATTGTTTTGAAGAAAGCGTAAAAACATTACTTTCTGAAGCCAGGGTTTCTTTTTTCGACAATCCTAACAGCATTACCGAAGCAAAACAAGGCATCACTTCATGCGAATTTCTGATTGCAAGATTGGGCAGCATCATGGTTTCATCAGCTCAGGCCTCAGGACGCCGGCTTATTGTTTATCCTGATGTACATATTGTGGTAGCTTATGCATCACAATTGTTGCCCGATTTGCCCGATGCGCTTAATGCGATTTCTGATAAGTATGGCAAAACACTGCCATCCCTTATTTCGGTTATTTCCGGCCCCAGCCGTACT
Source organism: uncultured Bacteroidales bacterium (assembly GCA_964473775.1). Lineage (GTDB taxonomy): Bacteria > Bacteroidota > Bacteroidia > Bacteroidales > CAIWKO01 > CAIWKO01. The sequence continues at coordinate 4,523 of CAYYQJ010000273.1, forward strand.
GCCGATATAGAAAAAACCCTGGTGATGGGGGCTCACGGGCCCCGCGAACTTTATGTATTTATGATTGACGATACTACTGCTTAATATAATGGATAACGATTGGGTAAAAATTTATGAAAGCAGCAAGCAATACGAAGCTGAAATTATCAGCGGTATGCTTGAAGAAAATGAAATTGAGTGTATCATCATGAACAAACAGGATTCTGTTTATTTATTTGGTGAAATTGAATTATACGTGAAACGCGAGGAAATTTTAAGAGCAAAAACCTTAATTCAGAATATCAATCAGTGAAAACCATAGTAACACGTACACTTACCGGAATCGTTTTTATTTCTATCATCTGGGGTTCTATTTGTTTAAGCATCTATACTTTTATGGCAGTTTTTCTGCTTGTAAGTATTTTAGCATTAAAAGAGTTTTATAAACTGGCCGAATCGGAATCCATAAAACCACAATCCCTTTTTGGCATCATTTCCGGAAGCATTCTTTTTCTTTCGATAGCCAGGTTTGCCCATAACCTAATAGGGT
>CAYYQJ010000274.1:0-5051 GCA_964473775.1 uncultured Bacteroidales bacterium
TTTTTTAACGTTTTTTGATTAAAAAGTGGTCAACGTTTTTCAGGCATCGACAATTACAAATGCTCAATACCCAATTTTCAATGTTCAATTTTCAACGGACGTTGTCGAATGAATTATTGCTAATGAAAGAGTGATTTTTGAATAGATTATTTTGTAACTTTGTAAAAAATATTGATTATGGAAACCGTATTCAGACTTAATGCCTCAGAAATTGACGATAAGTTTTTAGCTATGCTTAAAACACTTTTCGAAAATCATGACATTGAAATTACCGTAACAGAGGTGATTAAAGATGAAACTGAATTTTTGCTGAACGACCCTAAAAACAAGGCATATTTACTGCAAGCAATTGAAGAAGTAAAACAAAATAAAAATCTGGTTCGCTTTACCGGTGCAGAATTTAAGGAATACAGCAAATCTCTGTTGAAAAAATGAGAGCCATACTATTAACTTCTGTTGCTCAAAAAGATTATGAGAAATGGGCTCATAGCAATAGTAAGATTTTTAGTAAGATTAATCAACTTATCGATGATATCGACCAACATCCTTATGAGGGTCTTGGAAAACCTGAACCATTAAAACATGAATTGGCCGGTTTTTGGTCAAGACGTATTTCGGCTAAAGACCGTTTAGTTTATCAGATTTCACCTCATGACGAAATTGTTATCATCAGTTGTAAAGGACATTATAGCTAAATCATCTTTGAATATAATGTACCATAAGGTATATTAATTTTGAACTAATTTAGACCCATCTTTATCATTCGCTTATTCTATTGAGCATTTTAAAATTTTCAATACCCAATTTACAATGTTCAATTTTCAAGTTTTACAATAGTAGGGGCGAATAACATTCGCCTTTTTTTTATCATTGAACATGGAGAATTGATCGTTGATTATTGAGCATTTAAAAAAATCTCAATACCCAATTTTCAATGTTCAATGCTCAAGTATGCCCCCTCCCATCTCCTCCTAAACCATTCTTCTCCGCATCCATTCCAAAAAAAAATCATCAAGATTTTACATCCTATTATTTTATTTTTTAATTTTACAGAAATTATTCAGTGTTACTTTAATCTTATCTCTATGCTTCATCAACCAGGCATATCATTTTTTAAAGACATTTCATATAGCCATGATATGGCAGAATGTCGTTTTGCTTCATACTCAGATGGGTATGAAAGGGATTATTGTTACATCACTTCCAACATAAGTCTGTTGGCAACGAATCACCGTTACATCACTTCCAACATAAGTCTGTTGGCAACGAATCATCGTTACATCACTACCAACATAAGTCTGTTGGCAACGAATCACCGTTACATCACTACCAACATAAGTCTGTTGGCAACGAATCACTGTTACATCACTACCAACATAAGTCTGTTGGCAATAAATCATCATTACATCATTACCAACATAAGTCTATTGGTAATGGATCATTTATCATCTATTTCTTATTTAATAAATTACATGGTAAATTTTGATTCTTCTGTAACTTTTCAAGAAAATAATCGTTTCAATTAATAACACAAATATTTCATTATGGTTAGAAGTTGGCATTTTTCAATAAATCAGTTTCTGGTAGCAACTAAACAGAATATCAAAAAAGCTTTTAAACTATCCATTTTTCATGACACTCATTTAAAAAAGAGGATGGATGATAATCCCGGCGACACTGATTATGCGTTCGCTTATAACCGTTATCATCCTTTGCATATTATGTTGTACACAGCCTATACTTCATGGAAGGGAAAAGGCGGAATGCAAAAGGGTGAAACCCTTTCGGTTAAGCAGTTATTGAAATTGTTACCTGCCAAAGTCAATAAGATAGATTTGAAGATTCAGGATGTACACGAAAAAGGCTCATCACGTTACGTGCAATTGTTTCCAAAAGCGCATAAGCCTTTTTACAGAGGTTCGCAGGATAGCCGCATATTGGCTTTGAATGTTTTAAGCCTTACAATAGGCAGTGAAACAGAGCTTGCTGCTGTTAAAACTATAGTGGATGCGGCTTATAATGAATTGAATGATGCAAAAAACAGACAGGAAGAATCAAAAGGTACGAAAATCGATTCAAGCGTAATGGTAGAAGCTGCACGCGTAGCTGCAATGGTAGGTCAATATCAGGATGTTGGATTCTTCATCAACAAATTCCCCACGCAGCCTAAGTTGATGGAATCATTGTTTGATATTTCCACGCTTACCAATCCCGATCAGGTGATTTGGAAAGGACATCTCGATATTCTGGAAATTCATGCGCTGCTGATTCGTACCTTTGAAATCGGTGATAAAATACGCATCAAAAGTCTGATGAAAGGAGACATCGGTTTGTATCTTGCAAGCCATCCGGGAGGCACCGATAGCGCTGAAGTGCTGTGCAGCGGACTGCATCAGATTACGTTTGATGTGGCTCTGTTTGAGGTGGAAGACCTGAAAGAACATCGCTATCTGACTATCGTGAATAAAAGCGCTACGCAGGAAACAAGGTTTGTGGTTCAGTTGTATTAAAAAACAATGCCCGAACCCCTTTTGCATGTTTTGCAATAGAGATTCGGGCAATGCTTTGTGATTACCTCCGCCAGATTGGCAGCCTATTCTACAATGATTTTCTTTGTAAACGATTTGCCTTCAGAGGTCATATTTACGATATACATTCCCTGTGCAAACCCTTGTAAACTGATGGTTTTGTTTGCCGATTTCATCTCCTCAGTATAAACTTTCCTTCCGAGCATATCCACAATTTCCAGTTGGGTTTTATGTCCGTTCCAACGTGGCATAGAAATAATCAGATAATCCGTTGCAGGATTCGGATAGGTGCCAAAGAACACTGGGTTTTCTTCAATGGAAGCAAGATAATCTACATGTACATCATCAATAATTAAAGCAAAGTTCTGAACTGTTGGATAATCAGAAGGGCTGTGAGCCTGAAATCCAATAAAATAATTGGCACCATTTGGAATGGCAAAATCTATTATAGCCATTTGGTAAGCAGTATTTACCAAAGTATCCTGATTCCATAATGTATCAATAATTGCAGAAGTATAATGATTGGTTCCTAATGTTATTCTCAAACTTTCCATATCATTAGAAACACCACTAGGAACTGCTTTATACCAAAAAGTCATTCTGTAAGCGACTTCAAAGTTATTGAGATTCAATGGAGGCGTATAAAGCCAGTTGTTTTTAGGATAAAACTGAGGTCCGCTCGACATGGCATTGGGGGCCGAATGTGCATTGTTCGGATTGCCCGAATTATTCACGATTAAATCCCAGTTGGTTTGCCCCACCAAAAAGTTCTGATACGACCATCCCAAAGGATAAGTGTAACCAGTAGTTTGTGTGATTCCATCAAAGTTTTCGGTCCATGGAAGGTTTTTCGTAGGGTCACTCATTGTAGTAAACTTCCAGACAGGACAATTCACCGAGTCGGTACCGTATTGATTATATGGTATCACTTTCCAGTAATAAGTGGTTGAATAATTCAGAACCGAAGGACCCCAACATGAGGTAACTGTGGTATCCTTTATTTTTGTTGTAGGAGGATTATTCTGACTAAAATAAACCCTGTAGCCTGTGGGGCTTCCACCTCCATTGGCCCATTGCAGATTGAGGCCCATCATGATGTCAACATTGCTAGCATTATCAGCAGGATAAATAGGCTGTGCAGGATTTGGAGGCACTGGCGCAGAACTTTCCCAGGCAACATCATCTATCCTAAAACTATGCACTTTCTTAGTTTCACCATGTTTAAAAGCGATATAAGGAATGGTGTTTGAAGTGTTGAAATGCACCACATAAAGAGCATAAGTCTGACCAACAACGAAAGTGGTATCAGCCACAAAAGTAGAAGCATCATAAGGGTCGCTCATCAATCCAACAATCAAACTGGAATTATAAGTACCACCTGTTTTTGCATAAAACTTCAGTGTATTTGCATTAAAGTTGGTCACACCCGGAGCGATGAGCATCAAAGGCGAAATAGAATCGTTCATATTAAGCATCTTCACGCAATTGGGTGCCGAATGAGCATCGGTTGTAGAAATAACCGTAACATCACAATTCACATCAGTTGCCGAATGCAACTTGTTCCAATGTGCAGGCAAAGTGGTTGCCACATCAAAACTCTCGAAGAAACTGTTCAAAGGAGTAAGTCCTGTAGCGGTAAGATTTAAAACATTGCTGCCTGTAAAGGCCCCGCTGATATTGAATATCAACACCTGACTGAAGGTGCCTGCTGCCGTAGGTGTGAACGTAATAATAGCAGTATCAGAATTCCCGGGAGCAATAGTGCCTGTATAGCTGCATGAGAAGGGTGCGCTGACAGATGTGCCTGTTATTACGAGATTCTGAGTTCCATTGTTGGTGATAGCCACCTTGGTTTTTGTATGTCCGCCCACATAAACTTCGTTGAAAACATAAGTGGTTGGCTGCAAAAGAATATCCGCCGAATTGGTGTTTTGCGAGATGGTGATATCGTCCAGATAAGTGTATCTGCCACCGGTATAAGAAAGCAGTTTGTATCTCCATCTGAAATACACATTGTTTCCGGCATAAGCCGATAAATCGTGATTGATATGCTGATAAGTGGTTTGAGGGGATAAAGCTGCCAACGTATCCAATCCTATCCACGAAGTGCCTCCATTGGTGGTGATTTCGAAAAAGGTAGAATCGCTGGTGTTTAGTTTAGCCGTATTTCCACATCTCCAGAAAAAATCGGCTTTATATCCGCTCGGAAGTATGAAACGTGGAGTCATCAGCGACGATTGTGTGGTTCCGGCATAAGGAGAAACATAAGCACAGTAAGTTCCTGTATGCGGATTCAATCCATCCATGGCATTCCACACGGCATTATTACCGGAAGCGGTATAAGCCCAATCGGTTCGCTGACCATACCAGCCGGGATAAAACACGGTGCTGTCTTCGAAACCTTGTGTATAAGGAAATGCAGTGATAACCATTTGTGTGGTGAATTTCCATAAGGGAGAATTTTCGGTTAGTGTTCCGTTTTTGGCAACCACTCTCCAGAAATATCTGGTTTTGGAAGTCATC
>CAYYQJ010000275.1:0-4999 GCA_964473775.1 uncultured Bacteroidales bacterium
TTTAAAGAGCTTATCAAATAAAACCCATTGCTCGAACCACTCCATCCCCAATTCATGTGAAAACGATTACTGGCATCATATCCGTCGCAAACCCAGGCATGTCCGCCACCTGAACCACTGCCGCTATACATTATAGGATGCTTTTCGTCGAGATTATCTTTCAGCAACACAATCCAGTCGAACTCAGAATAATTGTTTCTATCCAAACTAGTAATGGTGTTTCTGTAATGAAAATAATTTTTTAAAGATGAAACAGCAATTTCAGACATGGCCCCCGATTCAGTTGGGCTGTAATCCATATTCACAGAAATGCCGCAATGGAAAATCAAAGTACCTATAGCATCCTGATTGGTAGCATTTCCAACCACACCCATGGCTGCCCAATTGTATGTGGTAGCTGAAAAATCGGCACCAATATTGCCGAAGTTTGGATGAGTATAATAATGTGAACCAAGACCGGTTTCAGGATAATTGAAATATTTCATAATCTGAGCCATTGCGGTAGCAACGCAGCCAGTTACGCAATGTCCGTCGGGGCCTGTTGCAAAAGCAGGACATTTATAATTGTAATATTTTCCCTGATCCCAACGGGTTTGAACCAAAGGATTCACCGTTTTGTTAGATTTATCTGCTACAATGGGCGTGTTTTCAGAAAGCAAATCAATCCATTCGCGATTCACAGGCAGCGATTCTTTTTGGCTCTTTACGGCATAAACCTGTTCACCATATTTTTGCAAATAATCCATTGCTGCAGGTGCCTGATAATTGATTTTATAATTTCCTTCGTTTGAATAGGCAACCACTGGCGACACAGAATAATCTCCTGTAATGACAACAAATCCGTTGCTACCAACATTGTAAATGAACAGAGTAGTGTCTGATTGTTTCGAAAAACATTGCACAAGGCTGGCATTTTCGGTAGTTCCAAAAGTTTTACGCCAGAAAGATTCGGCAGCCATACGGGCCACAGAATTGTTGACATTTTGAGCAAAGGCCGAAACCATAAAAGCCATCAGTAAATAAAGAGTAAATAGTTTTTTCATGTTGAGATTTTAATAAAAAAATTGGTAGGCAAATGTAAGAAAATAGTAATAGTGTATTACATTTTATGAAAAATGTCATTCACAGGGTAATGAACAACAAGCGTGAATGAGGGATTATTATTGTTTTTTGTTCATGATAATCATAATAAAACCTTTGTTATTAGAAGTTTATTGAAATTTAAATCCATTATAAAGATTTTGTTTTAGGATGGATAAATTTTGTTTTTTGTTAAGATGTGAACAAAGTAATGACAAATTTTTTAGGTAAAATTGCATCCAAATATCATTTTGTTTGGTGAAAACCCAAAACATTTCTATTTTTGCTAAAAAAAAATTATGGAAAAAAAACAAATTATCTCAGCCTGTGGTTTGGTTTGCACCGAATGCGAATTTTTCGAAAAAGAATGCAATGGATGCTATGCCGTAAAAGGTTCCACATTTTGGGCACAGGAAGCCATGCCAAATAAAGTATGCCCATTATTTGATTGCGGAGTTAATCAAAGAGGATATCATAGTTGCGGCAACTGCGCCGAATTGCCTTGCGACACCTTCCTTAAAATGAAAGACCCCAACAGCTCTGAGGAAGAACACATAAGAATGCTCGACGTGCGCAAAGAAAACCTGAAAAACAACTTAAGTTAGGGTGCAGATTGCATTATAATATTCCGATATTCATCCCTCATCTGGCTTGTCCATTCACCTGTGTATTTTGTAATCAGAAACACATTTCGGGGGCACAAAAGGCAGCTGAAATCAGCGAAATTGTCAGTAAAATAGAGCTGAATCTTTCCACCATTGATGCTACAACATCGGTAGTTGAAGTGGCATTCTTTGGCGGAAGCTTTACATGTCTGGAAATAGCTGAGCAGAAAAAATATCTGGAAGTGGTTCAGCCTTATTTAGATTCAGGAAAAATAAAAAGCATACGTCTTTCCACGCGACCTGATTATATCAATGAAGAAATATTGCTCTTTTTGAAAACCATGCATGTTGAAACCATTGAATTGGGTGTGCAATCCATGAACAAAAAAGTGTTGAAACTTTCGGGTAGGGGACATACCGCTCAGGATGTTATCTTCGCTTCAGAAATGATTAAATCAGAAGGTTTTCAACTGGGTTTGCAAATGATGATTGGCTTGCCCGGCGACACTGCTGATATCTGTATGGAAACGGCTCAAAGACTGATTGGTTTACATCCTGATTGCGTTAGAATCTATCCAACCCTGGTGATTAAAAATACAGAACTGGAACAGCTTTTTAAAGATAAAAAGTATCAGGCACTTTCTATAGAACAGGCAGTTGAATGGACGGCTCCCATATTGAGTTTATTTATCCAGCATCATATAAACGTAATCAAAGTGGGTTTGCATCCTTCAGAGGGTTTTGATAAAGGAGATAAATTGATAGCGGGTCCGTATCATCCTTCGTTTCGCGAATTGGTGATGACAAAAATATGGGACGATTTATTTAAGGATATTTCAGTTGATGAACATCCTGATATTACCATTTCTGTTCCTTTTGATGAATATAATAATGCTATTGGTTATAAAGCCACTAACAGGAATCACCTAAGGCAAAAGTTCAGGAGGGTTCGTTTCTCCAGATCAAGCGATTTATTAGATTTGAATTATCATGTGGATTATTGTTGATAAAAGAATTTGGGATGCAGCTAAGCTCAAACTCAGTCAATATGGAGCATTAATTGAGTTGGATAGCCACGAAATTGTTTATACTACAATCAGAGGCCATCCTGATATTTTTATGTGCCAGGTTAATGATGAATTAATTTTGGCTCCCAATGCGCCTAAAGAATTGATAAATAGGTTTGAAAAAGAGAAAATAAAATTTACTTTTGGCAACAAGACATTAAGATATTATTACCCCGGAACTGCTTTTTATAATGCAGTTGTCACCAACAATTTTATCATTCATAAGAGTGATATAACTGATGATTTGATTAAAGATGCGTGTAAAAATAAAACCACAATTCATGTCAATCAGGGATATACCCGTTGCAATCTGTTGGCTTTGGACGAGCAAAATTTTATTACATCTGACAAAGGAATAGAAAAAGCATTAATCCAAAACCAATTGAATGTTTTATATGTTGACCCCGATGGAATAGAATTATCGGGATATAAGTCCGGTTTTTTTGGCGGAAGTTGTGGTGTTTATGAGGATAAAATCTTCATCAATGGCAGCCTGGAATACTATTCTGCAAAAAACTCCGTTAGGGATTTCGTAAATAAATTAGGCTATCAAATCATTGAATTATATGACGGGCCATTGAGAGATGTGGGCAGTATATTTTTCGTAAATTCATAAAAAACTTTGTCATTCCATAAGTTAGAAGTAAATTTGACAACAATTTTCTATAAGAAGAAATGAAATTATCGGTTGTTATTGTAAATTACAATGTTAAATACTTTCTGGAACAGTGTCTTCATTCTGTTTCAAAAGCAGGGCAGGGCATTGCTATGGAAGTTTTTGTGGTTGACAACAATTCTGTAGATGGTTCGGCAGCTATGGTTACTGAAAAGTTTCCTGAAGTAATTCTTATAGAAAATAAAGACAACAAAGGTTTCGCAAAAGCCAACAATCAGGCAATCCGCCTAAGTAAAGGCGAATATGTGCTCTTATTAAATCCTGATACTGTGGTGGAAGAAAATACTTTTCGTCAGATGTTGGAATTTATGGATGCACATCAGGATGCCGGTGGGTTGGGAGTGAAGATGGTGGACGGAAAAGGGCATTTTCTGGCAGAATCAAAAAGAGGATTGCCCACACCTGCAGTGGCTTTTTATAAGATTTTCGGACTTTCAAAACTCTTTCCCAAATCGAAAACATTTGGCAGATATCATTTGGGATATCTTGATAAAGACGAAATTCATGAGGTAGATATACTTGCAGGCGCATTTATGCTGCTCAGAAAAAGTGTGTTGGATAAGATTGGTTTGCTGGATGAAGAGTTCTTTATGTATGGCGAAGACATAGACCTATCGTATCGCATTGTTAAGGCGGGATATAAAAACTACTATTTTCCTAAAACCCGTATCATTCATTATAAAGGCGAAAGCACCAAAAAATCCAGTGTAAACTATGTTTTTGTGTTTTACAATGCGATGATTATTTTTGCAGGAAAACATTTTTCTCAGAAAAATGCCCGTATGTTTTCGCTGCTTATCAATATGGCGGTTTATTTAAGAGCTTCCATTGCAGTTGTTATGCGTTTTCTGAGAGTTATTTTCCTACCGTTTTTTGATTTCGCATTAATATTTGCAGGCATATTTTTCATAAAAAACTATTGGGAATCCCATGTGGTGTTTCCTTTGGGAGGTCAATATCCCATTGCTTTTATACTGATTGCTGTACCCATTTATATTCTTACCTGGCTGATTGCGGTATTATTAAGCGGTGGCTACGACCGACCGATAAAAATTAGTAAAATTGTAACAGGTATTTTAACCGGAACCATAATTATATTGATGGTGTATGCTTTGTTAGGCGAACAACAACGTTTTTCGAGAGCTTTGATTCTGTTGGGTGCTGTTTGGGCTACGATATCCATGGTTGGGTTTCGCTCGCTGCTGAATCTTTTAAACATAAAATCTTACAAATTAGGACCTAATAAAGACAAGCGTTTTGTGATTATTGGCGATTTGGAAGAAGCCGAACGCATAGAAACCCTCTTACAAAAAACATTGATTAATCCGGGTTTTATTGGTTTAATAAATACTTCGGCAAGCAATCCTGTCAACAGTCGTTTTATAGGAAACATCAGTCAATTGGCCGATATCATTCAGATTTATAAAATTGATGAAGCCATATTTTGTTCAAAATCGATGTTGCCAGAGCATATCATAGATTTAATGACTGAATTGCAACATACCAACATCGATTACAAAATTGCCCCAGATCGGAAGAGCACACGTCTGAACTCCAGTCACCTGAAGCTA
>CAYYQJ010000276.1:0-4982 GCA_964473775.1 uncultured Bacteroidales bacterium
AGATAGCTTCAGGTGACTGGAGTTCAGACGTGTGCTCTTCCGATCTTACCCATTTTAATGATGCGGCTCAGACGGCGCGAAAGCACAGGATTGATATAATCTTTATAAGATGCAGGCTGAATACATTGCAAAAACAAAGCATTTTGGTTAATAGCCTCCGCTAAAAAAACATCATTATCTATGCTGTTTTGCGGAGAAATGCAACCTATGCCCGAAATGTATGCTTCCATCTATTTATTGTTGATTTAACCCAAACCCCTTAAAATAAGGGGCAATAACAGGGCGATTATTAATTATTAATTGATTGGTGATTTGTTTACACGAAAGGTTCAATAAAACTATAATCCTTGGGCTAAAGCCCGACCTATCCGGGTTTTTATTAGCCCCAGCCTTAAGGCTGGGGCTATTGATATGAGCTGCATTAATGGACTTTAGTCCAGACCTATCCATGTTTTGATTAGCCCCAGCCTTAAGGCTGGGGTTATTGATATGAGCCGCATTAATGGACTTTAGTCCAAAATATTTGGGTTTTTGAAATGGCTTCATGATTTGAATTTTGAGAAGATCAGCGCAGTGTTGTTTCCACCAAAACCAAAGGAGTTCGACATCACATGCTTCTGCACAATACCCGTTTTAAGTTCTGCAACAGGTTTAAAACTCAGTTCTTCTATCTGTTCCTTAAAATTAAGATTGGGGAAAATCATCTCGTTTCTCATTCCTAAAATGCTGATAATTGATTCTACTACACCCGCAGCGCTGGTGGTATGTCCTGTAAAAGGCTTGGTAGAGCTCACATACGGAATATCTGCCCCAAAAAGTTTTTCGATGGCACGACCTTCCGAAACATCATTGTTGTCGGTACCGGTACCGTGTGCATTGATATAGGCAATGTCGGATGGTTTCAAACCACTCATTTCTATAGCTTTATTCATGGCCAGATAAGCGCCGTTACCGTCGGGAGAGGAAGCCGTTTGATGAAAAGCTTCGCAAGCATTGCCCCAACCTCGCAGTTCTGCAATAATTCTATTTTTATTTTCAACAACCTCTTCCGATTCAAGGATAATATATCCGGCACCTTCGCCTAAATTGATTCCTGCCCTGTTTTTATCAAAAGGTTTACAAGGCTCAGGATCTAATATTTTGAGAGAATTGAAGCCGTTTATGTGGAATTTGGTCAAGCATTCTGTTCCACCAACCACAGCTCTTTGTAAAGTTCCGTTTCTGATAAGCCTTGCTCCAAGCAAAATGGCATTGGATGCCGAAGAACAAGCGGTGCTTACGGTTGAAATGAAGGCTGTGATGCCATATTGGTCGGCAATTTTTTCTGTACTGTCGGCACAATCGTGAGTTCTTAGAAATTGGTTGGCTTTTTTTTCTTTCAGAAAATCGTAATAATAAATTTCGCTTTTGTCCATTCCGCCAACGGTATTGGCCGAAATGATTCCTGTAGGAATTTGCTGAAAATCTTTGATGCCTGCACGTAAAATAGCTTCTTTTGCAGCTATCAAAGCAAGCAAAGTGGTTCGGGTATATCCATCAGCATCGCTAATTCCCAACATGTTTGCCAATTCAGCATTAGAATAAGCAACTTCGGCAACCAGTATTTCGTTTTTATGAATGGTATCAAGCCAACGAATAGGACCAAGTCCTGATTGGCTATGAGACAGGGATATTAAAGTTTCCGGAATGTTTTTTCCAATAGCGGAAATAATACCCATTCCGGTTACAAAAATCCTTTTTTGCACAATTAACTATGCTTTTTGGTTATCCAAAATATATTTGGCCATGGTACGAATAGAAGCAAATATTTTTTTACCGTCTTTTGGGTCTTCTATTTTAATACCATAGTTTTTTTCGAGCAAAACAATTAATTCAAGAGCATCAATGGAATCCAATCCCAAACCTTCTCCAAATAATGCTGCATCGGGGTCGATATCTTCAGCATTGAGGTCTTCCAGATTGAGTTGTTGTATGATTTCTTTTCTCAGTTTGTCGATTAATTCTTTTTCTTCCATGATAATAAGTTTCTTTATTTGTTAAATGCAAGTTCAATATTTGAGGGCACAAAGGTAGTAAATTCTTTAACATCCGTAACCATATTATCTGGTTCTAACAACATCAGGCATGCCGAGTAGTTGTCTTTGTCGATATCTGCCCAACCGGCTATCACCGCTTTTGCCTTATTACTATTGATTAATAGCATGGTTTGCTGATACAATAATGCTGAATCAAAGTACTCACTTACCAGTAGAAGATTCTCTCCAAAGAATTTATTCTTTATACAAATTTCGCCCATCATGATGTTGGGCAAAGTATATACAAAGATGGCTGGACTGGGAAAATATTCTTCGCGGGAGTTGATAGTAAGCTGATGTTCCCTGTCGGTATTCATTGTTGATGCGCGGTTTAAAATTACCAAAGCGATATCTTCCTTATTGTATTTCGCTAATAAATCTATGCCATTAAGCAATACTTCTGCACCTACAAAAGCCAGTTTGCATAGGTTATCCATTTTATAAAATTTGGGATAAGCCTGATTTAAACTTTTAAAGGCGGTTTTTATAAACTCAGGAAAAACAGGATGATCTTCAGCCAGAAAAATGCTCTGACCATTTTTCTCAATTTTATTTAGTGTGATATGTGAAGTTTGTGTAATCAGCATGATTGAATTATTTAGCGTAAACAACAGCTGCATTGCATCCGCCAAAACCTGAAGCTGTTTTAATTATAAATTTCTGTTCTTTATGGGTTAGTTTGTTATTCACAACCACTTTATCAGGAACACCGTTTTCAGTATATCCCATTGTATTAAAAATAACACCCTGCTTCATCCCCTGAATAGCAAACACCGATTCAATAATGCCAGCCGCCCCTAAGGTATGACCAAAATACCCCTTCAAACTGTTTAATGGAACATTACTCAAACCTGCCAACGAAAAAGCCTTTGCTTCCATTTCATCATTAAAAGGCGTGGCTGTTCCGTGAGCCGAAATAAAATCAATCTGTTGTGCATCCACTGATGCCTGTTTCATGGCTTTATTAACAGCAAACAACAATCCTTCACCAGTGCGCGATGGCCCTGAGATATGATTGGCATCATTGGCGCTGCCGCCACCCAATACTTTTATAGGATTATCAGAAACCATATTATTCCTGTTGTTGGTCAATATCACTGTCCCCGCGCCTTCGCCCAGACTCAAAACATCCCGATTGATATCAAAAGGTTTGCAAATTCCAAAACTCAATGATTTGAATGATTGGAATCCTGAAACAATAAATTCGGAGGCGGTATCTCCACCAATAACAATTATATTTTCAAAAGCTCCTGAACTCAATAAATCGTGAGCATTAATAATGTCCAATACTCCCGAAATGCAGGCATTGGAAATTACGATTGGCTTATTTTTATTGCCGAAAAAATCAGCAATAATCTGAGCTGATTTCCATAAATAAATCCTGTCGGCAGAAAATATGTCCTTTTTACCCGATTCGAGTAATTCAATATTTCCCTTAGTGGTTGATAAAATAAAGAGTGTTTTATCCGAATCCGCTTTAATTTTCGGATTACTGTTCAAAGCTTTGGAAATTGAAATCAGGCAAAGTTTCTCGAAACGAGTAAAATCTTTAGGATTTCCTAAACTTTCGAAATGCGAATCTATTAGTTTAGAATCTATCAGTGATGCAAAAAAGTCCTCAGGAGCAAGCCTTCTGTCGGTTATTTGTTTCACTCCCGAAATGTTGTTTTTTATGTTATCTATTTGTTCATCCAGACTAAACCCCAAAGAAGTTATAGCACTTTCTCCTCCCACAAATACCTCTGACATGTAAAAATATTTTTTGCAAAATTAATACTTTATCATGCAACTTAAAAATTTGTTATTAAGGATTGCAGGGCAAACGCATCTAAATTAACAATTGCATGGTGATAAAACAAGCAACATCCAAGTAAATCGGAAGGGAAATAGTCTTTACTTGGCTAAAAAAATGAATTCACCAATAGACTATCTTTCAGAAATTGAAGATCCCAGAGTAGACCGTACAAAGGATCATTTATTAGAAGATATTATTTTCATCACTATAGCGGCAGTAATATGTGGAGCACATACGTGGAATGATATCGAAAACTATGGTAATGCTAAAGAAATTTGGTTAAAACAATTTCTAAAGTTACCCGAAGGAATCCCAACTCATGACACATTCAATAGAGTATTTAGCGCCATTGACCCTGCACAAATGGAGAAGTGCTTTATTAACTGGGTAAAATCTGTTTGTGAGTTGACGGAAGGAGAAGTAGTTAGTATTGATGGTAAAACTATTCGAGGTTCAAGAGATAAAGGGTCAAAATCAATAGTTCACATGGTAAGTGCCTGGGCGCAATTAAACCATTTATCTTTGGGACAAGTTAAAGTCGACGATAAATCAAATGAGATAACAGCTATTCCTAAATTGCTTGATATTCTGATAATAAAAGGATGCATTGTAACCATTGATGCTATGGGATGCCAAACTGAGATAGCAGATAAGATAATAAAAAAAGGAGGTGATTATATTTTAGCAGTGAAAGGAAATCAAGGTTCTTTACTGGAAGGCATTATGGATATAATAAAGTTTACAAAACCTATCGAAACTTATGAAGATTTAGATTTTGGACATGGACGTTTAGAAAAAAGAGTATGCTCAGTATATACTGATTTCTCTCACATTGAAAATTGGGAAAGATGGAAAAATTTGCAATGTGTAGCAAAGATAGATTCACATAGATATATAAAATCATCAGGAGAAAATGAAAAAGAAACGAGAATATACATTTGCAGTGTTACTCCCAATGCAGAAAAAATCGAAAAATGTATACGTGCTCACTGGGGTATAGAAAATTCACTACATTGGGTGCTTGATGTTGCTTTTAATGAAGACAAGAGTATGAAAACAAACCCTATTGCAGCCGAAAACTTTTCAATCATCAACAGGATAGCTTTAAATCT
>CAYYQJ010000277.1:0-4974 GCA_964473775.1 uncultured Bacteroidales bacterium
CCTCAAAAACCTTTTTTGCAGAGGGTTCTTCTGTAAAAACGAAAAGATTGGTTGGAATCATAAATTAGCCCCCTTGATATAATTGTTTCTCCATAACCAACCGAGTTGGTTTTCTTTTGCAAGTTCGTTAACCATTGGATCATCCTTAACGGCATGAATAGTACTAAAACCTTCAATCTTTAATAAATAGAACAATTCTTCAATATTAAGACCATTAACAAAATCAGGAGAATGAGTGGAAATAAAAACTTGCCCTCCTTTTTCTGAATATTCTCTTATATCTTCCGAGAGCGCAAATAATAAATCAGGATGGAAAAAAACCTCCGGTTCTTCAAGGCATAACAAAGGATGAGGATTGGGATCATTAAGCAATATCATGTAAGCAAACATAATAATTGTACCTCCGGAAACTTGTTTTGCATTAAAAGGGTCTTTAAAATTCTGATCCTGAAATCTTAAAATTATCCTGCCATCTTGAGTTTCAATAGCTTCAACATTATTTATTCCCGGAATTCTTTTCCGCAATTTTTTCAATATACTATCAAAAATCGCCGGAAAATAATCGTACATATATTTAGTAACCTGTGCGAGATTGTGACCACTAACGGACAGATGCTCTGAGACTCCACCACCAGAAATACCAATACCATTTTCAATACTAAAATTTGAAACATGCCATTTCCCTAAAAAAGAAATGAAAGCGCTGATTGCCTTAAATCGCTCAAATTGACCAAGACCTTTTATAGCAAGAATATCAGGACTTGTCATTTTCTGATATTCATATTCAGCTTTTTGTCCTTCTAAATAATATTCTTTTTCATTTGCAAGAGCTTTTCCTGCTCCATTATTAAAATCAAGTAACCAAAAGGAACTATATTCCGCACTACCAGAATATTTTAAATTTTCCCTATTGATATAAACCTTACCTTCTATTTCTTTAAATCCAATTTCAAGAAAATACGTAATTTCAGGGTAATATTCGTTCTCCTTTTCTGTGTTTCTTAAAACTAGCGTAAATTTAATAAAGTCCTTCTTAAAATCGCTGCCTCTGGAAATAACCTCTTTAAATCCACCCCGTCGAGTAATTGCAGCATTTAGATTGCTTTGAAGTGCATCGCTAAGGAAATCAAAAATATCGAAAAGCGTGCTTTTACCAGAACCATTTACACCACAAAATACTGCCATTTTTGGCAAATTAGTGATAGTTGTCTTTTTGAAAACTTTATAATTTTCAATAGTAATACTTTCTATCCTCATAATCTTATAATTTTTAAATTCTCAATCCCCCTATCATCTATTATTTTTATGGCTATTTCTCTGCCAGGGGTGAAAGGCTGGGAAATGGTGCCGTTGAAGGCTTCTATTTTATCTTCCTCTATTTCGGCTTTGAGGTTGCGGGCAAGGGTTGCCCAGCCTTCTTTGGCGCCTGCCATAGGGAAGAATACCTGAGAAGGAAACAGGCTGCGGCTGTCGTAATCGTGGTCGAGCATCCACAAGGCTATGTTGTTTTTAAAGCAATTCTTTTTTATGACCTTCTTTGGGAAATTCATTACTCTAAAAAAATAAAAAAAGCATATGGAAAATTTTTCTAGCTTTGTTTCAATTTTCATTATATTTTTTGTTAGAACCTTTATACTTTTCTACTGGGTATTTTATTTCGTTTTTTTTTAATTTGTCTTGTATTAAAGTCGTTAAATCAAACTCATAAATGTCAACAAGGAGAAATGCCGTATAAAAGACATCTGCAAGTTCATTTTTTATATTTTCAACATTTACTTCATCTGCATTTTTCCAAAGAAAATTTTCAAGCAGTTCAGAGGATTCAATATTCAAACAGATAGCTAGATTTTTTGCATCATGAAATTGCTCCCAATCCCTATCATTTCTAAATTTTTTAATCAACTCAATGATATCCCTAATTTCTGATTTCATCCTCGATAAACATTAGTGTTATGCCAGTCAATAAATTTTTCATTCGGCCTGTCCATTTCTCTACTTGGAAGAAATAATAAATCTTTTCCATGATATTGATAATATTCTTTGCCATTTTCAAATTCCTCTTTTATTCTTTGACTAACTTCGACTTTTAAATCATTCGTGACTGTAAGATAACCTACGTCAAAAAGTTTATGCATATCAGAACGCAATAATAATCCATTTGATATAAAATGAGGGCCTGATTCTGCATAGGGTTTTATATGTGCAGCCTCTAAAACAGGAAGTGTTTTTTCACCGGTGATGGAACACTTTCGTGAATATGCATCTGTAACCAAAACCCTAAAGGCTCCCTGTCCTAATCTCACCTTTACTAAAACTGAATTACCATAGGCTGGGGAAGACGGTTCTTCCAAAATTAATTGGCTTTTTCCTTCGTCAACAGCATTTATATGCAAATATTTTTCTAATAATATTTCAACTCGTTGCCAAATTAATTTACCTATTGGTGCTGATGTATCATACGATTTACCTTGAACTATACTTTGACCCCAGTCAGAGGGTGTTTCAATCCAATCTTCTTGTTTGAAAAATATTGGGTTTGTTAGTACAATACAGCCTATAGTTGGGTTTATATTAGTTTTATCGCTTCTGTATTGCAAAATCAATTGACTTAATTCATCATAAGTTTCACAGCCATTTCTGTTTCCAAATGTATCCCAAGCTATTGACAATGGTAAAAAAGTGTGACTTGAAAAAAAACCAATACCTCCAATAGCATTGAGTGGATATTTTAATTTGAATAAAAAAGGTGCTCCTGACTGTAAAACTTTAAAATTTACAGAACCACCAGGTTGCCAAAAATTAATGTCCTCAGGATTTATTTTACTGAGGTATCTATACCAATTATTATTAGTCACTCCTAAATAAAATTTCATTGCTTTTTCAATTTAAGAAAACTACAATTGAAGGTGACCAAGGGTTGCTCCAATTTTCTTTGTGTTTATAAAATTCTATGGCTTCGTGCAGGGGTTTCTTTTCTTCTTCAAAGAGGCTCATTTGAGGAAAAAATTGTTCGGCTTTACGGACAGTTTCGATAATACGGTGAGGGTCGATGCGTTCGTGAACATGGAGGGAAACAGTAGGGACTTCGAAACTGGTGTGTTCGGCTTTGCCAGCCCATTGCAATTGTGGGTCGAGATGGGGATCATATTGGTATTGTTTCTTGCCATTGCCATAAGGTTCGGTTCCATCATCAACCAAACCAACAGGAGGATTGTTTAATCTTTTCTTGTCTTTATGCTCGTATTGTTCAATGGGTTTGCTATTATCTTTCATTTGTTTCTAATTATTACCTATTGCTGGGAAAAAGGTTTTGGAAAAGTAGTTTGAATTTGGTGTACAAATATATTAAATTAAATAGAAGTGAGGATGAAAAAAAAAAATTCTTGTTGTAGGTGAAAAAAAATATTGCCCTTACAGGGCTTAGGAAATTTTGGGGAATTGTTTTTTACCCAGGGCTTCACCCCTGGCTACCAATATGTCGCACCTACGGCGCTATGAAAGACAGTTTGCGACGTTTGACCGCAATGCAGTTAGAAATTGGCAGGCTGTTGGCCAGAGCGCCAAGGATTGGAGCCCCGACTTCATCGGGATAAATTTCTAGCCCACAGCGGCGGCGATGTAATTTGTTTTATTGCAGGGAGTTTACACCGCCGCGAGGACTATGAACGGAAAGCCTGGCACGAAGTGGGCGCCCAAAAAAAGAGAAAAGAGAACTGAAAACAGCATAGAGGATTCTATGTGAAAAGTAGTGCGAAATTTTAGTAGCTGTTTTGATTAATAAGCGGTAGCACTGTGTTTTTTACCATGGCATGTAAGAGTACAGGAGCCGTGGCTTTGACCGTTGTCTTCGTAAGTGATTTTGCCATCGGCAGCGGAAGCAAATCCAGGACCGGTATTAAAGTTGATGAGGTGTGTGCCATTGACGGGACTGGATTGGCTGTTGCTTATGCCATGCGAATCGTGACAAGCTATGCATGATGAAGATGCATTAACTATATGAAGTTTATGATAGGGGAAAGATTGGTCGGCTAAGATTGAATTACGCTGATGACAGCTATAACACAAGGCATAAGCCATAGGAGATTCGATGGAGTTGGCATCGCGGTTATAGTTGGCCTTGAGAATTTGAGGATAGATGGAGCCATGAGGACCTGATGGAGAATTTGCGCCGTCGGAGGAGTGACAATCTGTACAATATATCATTGAGGATACTGTGAGCGGGGATATCAAACTGGGTACATTGGTGTTTTTTCCGATAGCTGCTACAGGATGAAATGAATAGTTTGAAGGATCGAATTCGAGCCTTACATTGTTTTGCGCAATTTGGCGGGTTACAGAACTTGGGGTAACTGCATTTTGTGAATGGCATCGATAACAGATTTCGTATTCGTAGTTGGCGTTGGTAATTGGCGTTTGGTTTTGCGAAATACCTTGTACACCTAAATTGAAACCTTTTACATAAGGTGCAGTGGCCTGAGTGGAGTTTGTTGCATGGCTATTGTGACAATCAACACATTCTACATGTTTTTCTTTTGGAACTCCGGTTTCAGCAGCATCGTGTACGCCTGTGTAAGCACTTACATTGTGGCGGTAAGTTTTTACGAATTGTTGTTGAATATTTGTGGAGGCTACATTGCCATTATGGCAATCATAACAATTGTCTTCTTCGCGTTTATATTTTAGAAGGCGTTGTTTGCTGCCTGAGTTGTGCGGATTGTGACAGTTTTCGCAGGCATTGGCAGATACTGAAGTGTAAGGAGTATGAAACCAGGGATTCTGTCCGTTGCCGTTCCATGTTTTATCTGAAATTTGATGCGAACTAGTTATCCAATTATCGGTTTTATGACAGGAAAGACAGAGATTAGAAGATTGATTTGTAGTTACCAGAAATTTGCCAAACATATCTTTGTGAGGATCGTGGCAAGAGGAGATCGGAAGAGCGTCGTGTAGGGAAAGAGTGTTCAGAGCCGTGTA
>CAYYQJ010000278.1:0-4968 GCA_964473775.1 uncultured Bacteroidales bacterium
CGTAGGCGCTCGGGGTCTGCGGGCGGCCAGCGTTGCCCTTGAGCCAGTAGGCATACACTGATGCGGCTGTAGCCTTGTTTTATGATGATTTGTAATTGTTCATCCATGGCCCGGTTGTTGTGCAATACAACAGGGCATTCGACCAATACTTGTGAATTGAGTGGCAATGACAATATATAATCTACCACATCCGATACCTTGTCTTTTTTTACTTCCAGATCCGAAACAGGGGAGAAGGTTCTGCCGATTCTGGCAAAAAGGAGTTTCAGGAAATCGTAAATTTCTGTTGAGGTTCCTACGGTAGAGCGTGGATTGTGGGTTTTTACTTTTTGTTCAATGGCAATAGCAGGTGATATGCCTTTGATATAATCCACTTCAGGTTTGGGCATGCGGCCTAAAAACTGACGGGCATACGAACTCAGACTTTCTACATACCGGCGTTGTCCTTCGGCATAAATGGTGTCGAAAGCCAGAGATGATTTTCCGGAACCCGAGAGGCCGGTAATAACAATTAGCTTATTTCGCGGAATTGCCGTAGAAATATTTTTCAAATTGTGTACACGGGCATTTTTTATTACAATGTATTTTTTGGGACTAAATGAGTCGATATCAGTGAATTTCATTGGTTGATTCTTAAGTGAGATTGTGAGGATAGAAAAATTTTTCAAAATTAATTAAATAAAGCTTGCATTTTGACAAAATTATTGCGTATATTTGCACTTGAAAATTTAAATATTAACAGTCATTGGTTTTTCAGCATTGAATAAACCATGATCATTTTAACAAAAAATAGGAGGACAATTATCGGATAAATATTTACCCTGAACTTAATTTTAATAAAAAAAGGAGGTAAATTATGTCCACTGTGTCACCAACTGACAAGCAGTTAATAGATTGCTATTTGTCCGGAAACCACTCATGTCTTGAGGTTTTAATCAATCGTCACAAAAAAAGAATTTATTCATACATCAATATGATGTTGAAAGATGCGCAGCTTGCTGAAGATATTTTTCAGGATACTTTTATTAAAGTAATTGGTACGCTAAGATCGGGGAGCTACAAAGATGAAGGTAAGTTTTTACCATGGGTAATGCGTATTGCCCATAATCTGATTATGGACCATTTTCGTGTTTCGAAACACATGCCAATGGCCGAAAACAAAGAAAACAAGGATATTTTTGAATCAGTTAATATTCTGGAGCACTCCATTGAAGATAAAATGGTGATAGATCAGATTCATAAAAATGTTCGTGCATTGCTTGAGTATCTGCCACCTGATCAAAAAGAAATTATTATGATGAGGCATTATTATGATATGAGCTTCATCGAAATTGCCGAAGAGCTGGATATTAGTATCAATACTGCCATTGGCCGTATGAGATATGGTTTGAGTAAAATGAGGAAATTAATCAAGCAAAAAGAGCTGATTATGACTCCATGATAAGGGTTTGCTTCCGTAGGCAGGCACTTTCGAAAAAGATTTGATTTTATTTTTAGTATTAAACAATAAGTTTATAAAACTTTCGTTTTTATTAAAAATAGAATCAATTATTCGTGCCTATGAACAAAACCTTTACTCCTGAAAATTTATTACTTTATGCTTACGGGGATTTTACCGATTCAGTTCAGAAACAATCTATCAGCAAGACAATCCGCAACGATAATCTTCTTTATGAAGAATATCTTGAATTAACGGAAATGAAACAAATGATAGAAAAAAGTTTTATCAGTCCCTCTGAAAATGTAATAAACAAAATTCTGTCTTATTCTAAGGCTCTTGGTGACGTTGATGTCGCAGACCCTGAATTAAGATTAATGATTCAAAACTGATAAAAAGCTCCGTTAACGGAGCTTTTTTTTTATTTTTGCCTGCAATTTTAAATTATGACCCAACTGAAAGACCGATATCAATTTGTAATAGAATATTTTTCTGAACACCAACCCATAGCAGAAACAGAACTCGATTATGGTACTCCTTATGAATTGTTGGTTGCCGTTATTTTATCAGCTCAATGCACTGATAAGAGAGTAAATATGATTACTCCACCTTTTTATCAAAGGTTTCCCGATGCAGAGTCACTTGCCAAAGCCACACAGGAAGAAGTATTTGAACTGATTAAAACCTGTTCTTATCCGAATAATAAAGCTAAACATCTGTTAGGCATGTCGCAAATGATAATCCATGATTTTAATGGTGTGGTACCTGATGATGTGGATGAGTTACAGAAATTGCCCGGAGTGGGGCGCAAAACAGCCAATGTGATTGCCTCAGTAGTATTTAAAAAGCCTGCTATGGCAGTGGATACCCATGTTTTCAGGGTATCGGCAAGAATTGGCCTTACTGAAAATGCCAAAACACCTCTTGAAACCGAAAAGCAATTGGTAAAACATATTCCCGAAGACAAATTGGGCATTGCCCATCATTGGCTTATATTACATGGCCGCTACGTTTGTCAGGCAAGAAAACCTTTATGTAATGCCTGTGGCTTGTCATCAGTTTGTAAATATTTTGAAAAACAACAAAAACCATGAACTTGAATTATTTTAAAGAATCACAATTTGCAGTTACTGTCTGCAATGCCCAAGGCATCATTATTTATATGAACGATAAATCAATAGCCACTTTTCAAAAAGATGGGGGAAGCGATTTGATAGGTACCAGTTTGCTGGATTGCCATCCTGAGCCTGCACGAAGCATGATTGAAAAGATGATGGTTTCGCATGAAGAAAATTCTTATACCATAGAAAAGAATGGATTGAAAAAACTCATTCATCAGACACCCTGGTTTGAAAACGGTGAGTTCAAGGGATATATTGAATTATCAATAGTTATCCCAATGGAAATGCGGCACTTTGTGAGGAAACCATGAGTGATGGAATGCAGAATATTGGATTCAGTAGAGGGAAATTTGAAGGTGCAAGTTATTGTAACCCCCATTGCAGATAGCCCCTCTTAAAAAGTATGCATTATTGTCCGGTAAGTTTATAGTCGTTAATTAATAGGTCTGCAGAAAGATTCAGTCTCGTAGTTAATTTCCGAATCATTTCAACAGTCAGTTTTCTTTTACGATTGAGGACTTCAGAAACTCTGCTTTTTCCACCAATTTCATTAATTAGGTCAACTTGTTTTAAATGCATTTCCTGCATTCTTATTTTAATTGCTTCAATTGGATCTGGTGCTTCAATTGGATAATTCTTTTTTTCGTATTCGTCAACTAATATTCCAAGAATGTCTGCTTCGTCACTTTCAGGAGTACCAATTTTTGCATCAAAGATTTCGTCAAGACGTTTAAGTGCTTTGCTATAATCTGATTCCTTTTTAATTAGTTCGATATTCATTAGTTTGTTTTTTTAGATATTATTCGCATCAATTTTGTTATATTCAACGTGTGTCCCAATGAATTTGATGAAAACCCATTGTTTTTCATAATTGAATTTGGCAACAAGTCTGTAATCATTTCTTTTAATATTAAATACGACTCTATTATTCTTTAGAATACTTGCATTTGCATAAGTTTTTTTTACGTCATTTGGGGTTTTCCAGTCCGAACTCATAACTGTATCAAACCATGTTTTTAAATGTTGTTCTGAATCCGGATATTTTTCCCAGTACTCTCGTAAAGTACTTTTTGCAAATATTCTTTCCATTTATGAAATTTGATGCAAAGATAACAAGTAATTCTCAAATTGGGAACTTTTATCAGTTTTTTTATTAAATCCGATAAATCAATTCAAAATTATCACCTTCTTAATACAACTACCTTGTGATGTTGAGATTTTGATAAAATAACTTCCGGCTACCAGATTTGAGATGTCCATTTTTATTGTTTGGGCGGTGAAAAGATTGGTCATATTTTTCACCAGGCTGCCAACCACATTAAACAACTCTATCTTGATGTTTGCTTCTGTTTTCCCTGTAAAATCAATATTTAAAGAGTTCTTAGCAGGATTGGGGTAAACACTAAAATTATTTGAAATATCCACTTCGTTTATTCCCGCACTATTATATAAAGGTGCTTCCCAAATACCTCTCCCATAGGTGGCTGCTCTTATTTTTCCTATTCCATAATTTATTTCAAGTTCTCTTACTCCAACATTGGGCAAATCTGTATTAAAAGGAATCCAATTGGTCATAGTGGAATCTTTAAAAAACACACCGATTTCGGTTCCTACATACAAGGCATTGTTTGCATTTTTCTGAAAGGTAATGCAATTAAAGCCCATGCTGGTAAGATTTGCTGTGATATCTGTAAATGAAATTCCGGCATTCATAGAATAAAGCACCTTGTCCGAACCATTAGAAGTGATGGTCATCCATATTTTTGCAGCATTGTTTGGATCAACTGTAATAGCTGAAATAAATTGACCCGGAGCAGGATTGTATGTGGTCCATGCGCCACCTCCATTGGTGGTAACATATAGGTTCTCATCTCTTGAAGCATAAATATAATTGGTGTTTGAAGCGGCAACCACCAGATTGTGCAAAGCCCCTCCATCGGCTGTTAAATTGTTCGAAATCTGAGTCCATGTGTTGGCCCCGTCAACAGTGGCATACACCTCAGTGAAACCTTCCCAAAGCTTGTTTCCATTGGCAGGATCCATCACATAAGGCGTTATCCAGTTTCCTTCAAGGGTATCATAAGGTTTGGCATTAGCAAAATTCTGACCTCCATCTTCCGATTTCAGAATGCCACCACTCTGGCTGGATACATAAATTGTAAAAGGATCATTATTATTTACTATGGCTTCCATACCATCTGCACCATACACATGCTGCCATCCTCCATCAACCAGCAGATTGGAACCAACATCCTGAGCACCTGCCGTTATTTTATATGGTTCTGCTTCGCAACTTCCCATGCGATAAAACTGACATATTCCTAAGCCATTGCTCAGGTCAACCCATGAGTTTCCATGATCGGCAGTGTAAAATATACCCCCATCGCTGCCGCAATATAAGGTATCACC
>CAYYQJ010000279.1:0-4967 GCA_964473775.1 uncultured Bacteroidales bacterium
ATATCCACCGATGCCAATCAAATGAAATCAGTAAAAGGAAAATTTGATTTGATTATTGATACCGTTCCTTATGTTCATGATGTGAATCCTTATGTTACTACCTTAAACATCAGCGGCACTTTGGTGTTGGTGGGATATTTGGGTGGACTGGAACCCATTTTAAATACCGTGCCCATGATTTTGGGTAGAAAATCGGTAGCAGGTTCAGTAATTGGAGGCATAGCAGAAACTCAGGAAATGCTTGATTTTTGCGGGAAACACAACATTGTATCCGAGATTGAAATTATTAAAATGCAGGATATTAATGAGGCTTACGAAAGAATGCTGAAAAGCGATGTGAAATATCGTTTTGTAATCGACATGGCATCTTTGAAGAAATAAATCTTAATCTTAACAAGGCAGAAACAAAAAGGAGGAAATTACAAATTACAAAATACAAATATCAAATAAATTCCAAATAATAATAAATCAATTTTCAAAACCGTTTGAAATTTTGAAAATTGGAATTAACCTGCCTGACGGTAGTCAGGTTTGTTATTTGATATTTGAACATTGTTATTTTAATTTTTTTGCCAAAAAAAATTTCATTATGAGTAAGAAAGTATTAATATTTTCGTCCAGTCCGCGCAGAGGCGGAAATTCTGATTTGCTTAGCGACCAATTTGCGCAGGGAGCCAACGAAGCAGGACATCAGGCAGAAAAGATTTTTCTGAAAGACAAAAAAATAAGTTATTGCACAGGATGCAGCACTTGCTTCACCACCAGGCGTTGTTCTCAGAAAGATGATATGACCGAAATTCTGGAAAAGATGATTGATGCCGATGTGATTGTAATGGCCACTCCGGTGTATTTCTACGCCATGTGTGGACAGATGAAAACCATGATAGACAGATGTTGCGCTCGCTATCCTCACATCATCAACAAAGATTTTTATTTTATTGTTACCGCCGCCGTAAATAGCAAACCCAAGATGGAAAGAACTTTGGAAGAGTTC
The DNA here is from genome assembly GCA_964473775.1 of uncultured Bacteroidales bacterium. Lineage (GTDB taxonomy): Bacteria > Bacteroidota > Bacteroidia > Bacteroidales > CAIWKO01 > CAIWKO01. The sequence goes on from CAYYQJ010000279.1 coordinate 995, forward strand.
CGTGGATTTCTATCCTGCCTCACCGGACCCAAAGAAAAGGGGGTGATTTATGGAGTTGGTGCCTGGAGTGTAGGCGATATCAAAAGCAGCATAGCCATGAATGAGGCTTTGGAGATGGGAAGAGGAGTATAATCTTAAAACTAAAATATCAACATTGTTTGGCAAAATATTTTAAACAACAATGTTCAAGTATCAAATAACAAATAAATTACAATCTCAAAATTTCAAAATTTTAAAACCGTTTTGATATTTGATTTTTGTTTTTGGGATTTATTTGTGATTTGTTTTTTGATATTTGAGATTTTTATGTTTGGTTCTGGCCTGTCTGGCTTAGGGAATAAATGAGAAAGTTTATTCCTGACTCCGTGTACCTCTGTTTTCCTCTCTGTTTCCTCTGTGGTTAATCAAAATTACGGCCGATAATCATAAACCCCTAAATCAGGTGGTGGATTCACCATGCGGCTGTTTGCTTTAATATCATTAAGCAGGTTCAGCACCGCACTGTTTACAATGGCAACATCGCCTTTATCAATAGCACCCGATGTGGTAAGCAACTCATAATTGTTGTTGGCTTTATCTTTAAACATGGGGTCTTCATTTAGCGTACAGTTAATCAAACGGGCGGTTGAAGTGTTTAATTCTGTTTTAAGCAGGCAATGGTCAAACTTATAAGTATAGGATGCTTCCACTGCACTATCCAGCAAAATTTCTTCCGAATTTAATCCATAAACTATGCAATTGCCAAAGTAAGCCGAATCAAGATTTCCGGCATAAATGGTTCCTGTGGACATATCTTTATAATAATTGGCCACCACAAGTGATGGAGTTTGTCGGGCTGAATAATTCCAGTAATTACCAATCGTACAATGTCTGAAATCGTATTTTCCACCAGTGGTAAGGCATACGGCATATGCCCCGCAATTGGCAAATACAGAGTTTCCGGCAAGGATATGATAATAGCGGGTCAGTATGCCCATGCCTGTCATATTGCGTACAATGGTGTTGTTAACAATCAGGCGGTTTCCGGTAACAGAACCCATGGTTTCGGCTTGTATTCCAATAAAACCGTTTTTGATGATGGCATAATTAATCACATTGTCTTTTGAGCCTTCGTTAATCCAGATGCGGTCCCATTGTCCGGGCGATTCTCTATAGGCAGCTTCAAGACGGCTGCCCTGAAAAGTTACGGGTTCGTCAATGGTTCCGTTCACTCTTAAAGTTCCGTATTTATAAACCCATAAACCAGAGTTGTTAAAGAAATGCAATTGGCAACCCGGATCGATATTCAACTGCCCCAGCGAATCAACTACGGCATAACCATAAATCAGGTAGGGTTTGTCGTTTTGCCAGGTGATATTCTGATTTAAACCCGAAACAATCTTGTATTTTAAACTTCCTATCGTTTTGTCAGCCACTATATAATGAGCATCCTGTCCCCAGGCAGTGAGTTTTACGTTTTGCTGATTGCCGTTGATGTCGAATAATATGGAATCCTTAATTACCATAGGCGAATTGCTGTTTTGCGGGTCAACGGTTACTTTTACAAAAATAAAGACACTATCTTTTGGGAGCAATTCCACATTTTCAATTTTATTACCGGCCACTCCATCCACATTCATAGAAAACTGAGAGGCACTGCCCTCGGCCATACGAATGGACGAAACTACAATTTTTTGTGAGGAAGGGTTTTTGATGTAAAACATCTTGGTAGTGGAACCTATGGTGGTGAATACGGTATCAAACAACACGGATTCTGTAGAAAGAATCAGTTTAACTGAACTATCGGTATTTATCTGGTTTTCTTTTTTACACGAAAACAAAAACAGGGTACCAAATCCAAAAAGGATAATAAAATAGGAAATAGTGCTTTTCAAATTGGCTTTTTCAGCAAAACGATGTTTTTGAAAGATTGTTTTATATATCATAAAAATTAAACGTCTAACGGCAAAATTTGTAATCTGTTCTTCTGTTATAAAGTTTTGATTAATCGGAATATTAATGAAAACTTAATCGGGAATGAAATAGATTGAAGGTTAATTGTATTATCTTTGCAAAATTAAAACTTTTATTAAAACATTTGATAATTATCATGATTATCGTATGATTTTGTATCTTCGCAAAGAAAATTCTTAATGCAACATTTAAAGCATTACAGATGGCAAACAAACGAAAGAATACTGAATACCTGTTACTTGATACTGAATAATAAATAAAAAAAACCAAGCGCATAAACAATGAGTTACATTAAATTCGACAAAGACCAGTTAGTTAATCTTGAATTTTCTTTAAGCAGAGAATTTATCAGAGCCAACCGTGCAGGTTCATTTGCTTCTACCACAATTATAGGATGCAATACGCGAAAATACCATGGTTTACTCATCACTCCTCAGCCTCAGGTTGATGATAACAACCATGTTTTATTATCATCACTCGATGTAACTATAGTACAGCACGAAAGTGAATTCAATCTGGGCCTGCATCAATATCCTATGGGAGTTTATAATCCCAAAGGCCATAAATACATGCGCGAAATGGTTTCAGATCCCATACCCATGCATCGTTATCGTGTTGGAGGGGTTATTTTATTGCAGGAAATGCTTTTCTGCATAGAAAGCGATAGGTTTTTAATCAAGTTTACACTGGAAGAAGCTACCTCGCCCACCACCTTAAAATTCAAACCTTTTCTGGCTTTCCGCGATGTACATTCGTTAACTAAAGCCAATGTGGATGCCGATACCCGATATACTGCCATTGAAAACGGAATTAAAACCCGTATGTATCCAAAATATTCGGAGTTGTTTATGCAATTCAGTAAAGAGGCCGAATATACCCATGTGCCTCATTGGTATTATAATCTGGAATACAAACAGGAACGCGAAAGAGGATATGAATATCTGGAAGATCTTTATGTGCCCGGTTTCTTTGAAGTGCCTATTAAAAAAGGCGAAAGCATAGTATTTGCTGCCGGTTTGGAACAGGTGAATACAAAGACTTTGATCAAGTCATTTGCTGATGAAATTAAAAAACGTTTGCCCCGCAACAATTTTAAAAACTGTTTGATTAATTCAGCTCAACAGTTTTTGGTTCATAAGGATAAGAAATCAGAAATCATTGCCGGATTTCCCTGGTTTGGACGATGGGGCAGAGATACCTTTATTTCATTGCCCGGATTGACTCTGACCACAGGGAACACAAAAAGCTGCAAAGCTGTGATAGATACCATGATTTCGGAGTTGCAAGGACCTCTTTTCCCAAATATGGGAAGTGCTTATAATTCGGTAGATGCTCCTTTATGGTTTTTCTGGGCTTTGCAACAATATGCCATTTACACCAAAACTCAGGATAAAATCTGGAAAGAGTATGGCGAAAAGATGAAACTTATATTGAATGGTTTCCGCAACGGAGCCGGTTATAACATCCGAATGCAGGAAAACGGTCTTATTTATGCCGGAGAACTTGGGAAAGCTCTTACCTGGATGGATGCAGTGGTGTTTGGCAAACCTGTGACTCCCCGTATTGGTTTGGATGTTGAAATCAATGCTTTGTGGTATAATGCCATCATGTTTACACTCGAAGTGGCCCGCTTGGCAAAGGATGATGAGATGATTAATGATTGGGAACATATTGCCAACAATATTCCCAAATCGTTTAAAGATACTTTCTGGAATAAGGATAAAGGCTATTTATGCGACTTTGCTTATGGTGATTATAAAGATTGGTCGGTTCGTCCGAATCAGATATTTGCCACCTCATTGCCTTATAGCCCCATCAGCGAACAAATACGCAAACTTATTCTGGACGTAACCGGCAGGGAATTGTTGACTCCCCGCGGTCTGCGTACTTTGTCGCCACAATCGCCGGAATATAAAGGAACTTATGGTGGCAATCAGGAAACCAGAGATTCAGCATATCATCAGGGCACTGTCTGGCCCTGGCTGCTCGGACATTATGCAGAAGGCTATTTACGCATACA
>CAYYQJ010000280.1:0-2798 GCA_964473775.1 uncultured Bacteroidales bacterium
GCCACTCAGTCCTTCCACCGTGTACTCTGTGGTTAAACCCACCAAAACACCCAAAATCAAACCTCCTCCTCTGTGCCACTCAGTCCTTCCACCGTGTACTCTGTGGTTAAACCCACCAAAACACCCAAATTAACATCAACCCACCCCAAATCACATCAAAACGTAGCTTCTTTTCCACAACACATAAGCCCTTGTAATCAAAACATAGCCAATTGTAATTAAAACTTGGCCGCCTGTAAGCAACTCTTGACCTCCTTTAAACAACGCATAAGCTTAATACCGCTTCACATAAACACCTGTAATCAACACAACCCTAAAATACAACAACACATGCCAAAAATCAACCCTCACAAAACCCCGGCGACGCAACACAAATGAGACATTTTTCAAAACATAAGCCACTGTAAGCAACGCAAACAAAAAATGCACTAAAAACATAAGCCCCTGTAATCAAAACAAGAGCTCCACGAAGAAACACATAAAATAAATGCTAGCCAAACATAAGATTATACAACAAAGCATAAGAATATACAACCCTCGCAAAAGCCTGAATATTTGTCCCATCAAAGCAAATGACCCCCTAAATGACGCGAAGCAAATGCCCCCCCATAATGACGCAAAGCAAATGCCCCCCCTTAATGACGCGAAGTAAATGCCCACTTAATGACGCAAAGCAAATGCCCCCCTTAATGACGCGAAGCAAATGACCCCACTTAATGACGCGAAGCAAATGACCCCACTTAATGACAAAATCCTACTTTATTTTTATCCTCTGCCCAATCTGCAGCAAACTCGTCTTTCTTATCCCGTTCAGCGCACAAAGTTTGTCAACACTGATTCCATACTTATTCGAAATAACCGAAAGCGTATCCCCTTTCTTCACAATATACACGCTGCCATTCGCAACACCCGCAGCATTTTGCGCATGAGAAACATGCCCCGTCGAGCCACTCTTGCCTTGCGAGCTCGCCTGTATTTTCTTTAGTGCCGAATCCAGTTTAACAATTCCCAAACTATCCACAGGCACTCTTCTCAACTGCTCCAGATTCATACGTTTACTGTAAAGATATCTGGCAGTATAATACTGATAACCATTCAACTTATCAATCCTGATACCTGTAGAAGAAGAATGAAGAAAATAAATGGTATCATGCACCGCTTTATAGAAAATAGTGGTATGCCCCACCCCCTTATTCCTCGTACTACGACCTTTAAAAAACATCAGGTCACCCGGTTTCAGGCTGTCTTTAGGGATTTTATCACCCAACATCGCCTGTGCCGGAGCCGCATGTGGAAGCTGATACCCAAAAAGCGAATAAAGGTAAGCCGCAAAACCCGAACAATCCAGTGGCCACGAATTATAAACCCTGCTTCTGTAAGGCCTGCCAATAAACTTCTTACCCACCCTGATAATGCTATCCATAATAGAATCTCTCGACGTAACCGGCGGAATTTTGCTTACATTGTAAATACTACTTTGATTATAAGAAATAGAAACATTATTTGCTGTAACAGTAGTGCTGCTCTGCCTGTTGACAGATAAAAACAAGAACACAAATACTGTGAAAGCAATAATTATTTTTTTTGGTACTACCATAAATTGTTTTCTGATATTAGTAAAAAGCTTTCGTAAAGGCCTCAATCAAGACAATTATTCAAAAGTTTGATTTTAAGGTAATTGAAATAACATTCAAACGAAAGACTATGCAAATATAATACTATTTCCCGAAAGAACAAGCTTAGCAGGCAAATTGTTATTAGGCAAAATGTCTAAATCTCTACATGGCCAATTGTCTTAAAACCTAAATTCTCCGTGCCCCTCCAAGCCCTCCCTGTCTCCGTGTTAAAAATTCTTCTCCCCCACCAAACTTCTAAAATTGTTTTACCTTTGCACCCAACAATCAATCCTATGTGTGGCATTTGCGGAATAGTAGAACAAAATAAAGACAATTCGACCTTGATGACCGAAATGCTTAAGATTATAGAGCATCGTGGTCCTGATGATTTTGCGGTTCACAACTATAAGGATTTCTGTCTTGGTCATCGCCGCCTTTCCATCATCGACCTGAGTACCGGCAATCAACCCATCTTTAATGAAGACAAAAGCATCTGCATCATCTTCAATGGCGAGCTGTATAATTATAAAGAACTGAAAACTGATTTGCTTCAAAAGGGACATAAGTTCTACACTACCAGCGATACGGAAGTGTTGGTACATCTTTATGAAGAAGAAGGAACCGCATTTATGCACAAACTCAATGGCATTTTTGCTTTTGCTTTGCTCGATAAAAACAACGACCAACTGCTGCTGGTTCGCGACCATTTCGGCGTGAAACCTTTGCATTATTATTTCCATAATGGTTTATTGATATTCGGTTCGGAACAAAAGAGCATTTTGCTGCATCCTTCCGTAAGCCGCAATTTGAATTATAATGCCTTGCATTCGCACATCAATCTGCGTTACACACAGGGCAATGAAACGCTTTTTGATGGAATCAAACGTTTACCTCCTGCTCATTTCCTCTTGTATGAAAACGCACAAATCCATGTAAAACGCTATTGGGAACTGAAACCCGAAGTAGATATAACGATGAATGAAGATGAAGCCATTGAGAAGGTTCATTTCTATATAAAACAAGCTGTGGAGCGCCAACTGATGAGCGATGTGCCCTTGGGAGTATATCTTTCGGGAGGCATGGATTCGTCAACCATAGTGCAAAAGATGCACGAGCTTGGCGTTCCACAGATAAACACCTTTACTATGGGTTTCAACGAACCCACAGATGAGTTTCCCGATG
>CAYYQJ010000280.1:2898-4963 GCA_964473775.1 uncultured Bacteroidales bacterium
CAGATAAACACCTTTACTATGGGTTTCAACGAACCCACAGATGAGTTTCCCGATGCAGAACAAATTGCAAAGCATTTCAACACAAACCATCATACACTGAGCCTGACACTGAATCCAATGCAACAGTTCCCTGAAGTGATATGGCATGCCGAAGAACCTAAGATTAACCTTTTGCAGGGATTTAATATGTCGAAGTTTGTGAAGCCTAACATCACGGTAGTTCTTGGGGGACTGGGTGGAGATGAGTTGTTTGCAGGTTATGATATTCATAAGTTTGTGTATCCTTTTAATAAATACCACAAGCACACACCTGCTTGGTTGCAGAATGTATTTCGCTGGAAGTCGGATATCTTATTTAAGATGCAAAGCGCAACACACACCTTAAGTATTGACGAATACCGCCGCGGTTTACAAATGCTGTTGGCTGTAGGTGATGCCGAACGTTTTTACCTGATATTAAGGAATGTCTGGGATTATGATAACGGATTTTACAAAGAAATCTATCATCCCAACTTCTACAAACAGATGCAGGAACAAAGCCGCAAGGTGCATTTGGAATTTGATGAATTCTTCGAAAAATCAAAACACATGAATGCCTTAGACCAGGTATTGTTCACTGAATTCCAAAGCAAGATGGTAAATGATTATCTCCTGACCGACGACCGTATGTCCTTAGCCAATTCTGTAGAAGAAAGGGTTCCATTCCTTGATTTAGACCTCGTGAATTTTGGTTTCTCTATACCCGTACATCTTAAAATAAAGAACAATCAAACTAAATACCTCTTCCGCAAAGCGATGGCGCAGAAACTGCCACCAAAGATTATCAGCAAGAAGAAATGGGGCTTTAGTGTAAATCCATACATTCAGTTTCAAAAAGACCTGAAGAGCACGGCAGAAGCCATACTTACTCCTGAATTTGTTGAGAAGCAGGGCATATTCAATTATCAATATATCAAACGCATTCTCGAACATGCCCCCCATCCGAAAATGAGATGGCATTATAATTATCTCTGGGTAGTTATGGGATTGGCAATTTGGGAGAAGATGTATATTGATGGAGATGGATTTAAGAGGAAAGAGGTTGAACTTGGGAAATATTATTGAATGGCTTGATGGCTAAATTGTTATACTATTAAATTGTTTGGGACAAAAGAAAAATATTTACCATGAAGACACAGAGGACACGGAGAAACACTGAGGATAATAATAAAATCTTAGTGAAACTTAGTGGTCTTAGTGCCTTAGTGGTATAAAAAAGAATAGAAATGAAATATTCGATTATAATAGCGACTTACAATCGTTTGGAAGAGATTAAAGAATTGCTGGCATCGGCTGAAGAACTGGATTTCCCGAGAGGGGAATTTGAATTTGTTTTTTCTGATGATGGCTCTAAAGATGGCAGTGGTGATTTTATCAAGAATTATCCCTCAAAGACAGGTTTAAACCTGAGGTATTTGTTTCAGCAAAATAAAGGTCCGGGTGAAGCACGTAACCATGGCATGAGAGAATCTGCAGGCGAGTATTTTATTTTTGTGGATTCAGATTGCATGTTCCCGCCTGAATGGCTACGCAAGATAGATGAACATCTTGCCATTGAACCTTTGGATGCCTGGGGCGGACCAGATACATGTCATGAAAGTTTTTCACCATTGCTGAAAGCAATCAATTATTCCATGACTTCTTTTATTGGAACAGGTGGAACGCGTGGCAGTAAGAAATCTGTTCAAAAGAAATTCTATCCCAGAAGTTTTAATATGGGAATCTCAAAGAAAGTATTTGAAAACATTGGAGGTATGGGCGGTTTGCGGCATGGGCAGGATATGGAATTCTCTTCACGCATTTACCGTAATGGTTATAAAGTAGGCTTAATAGCAGATGCTTTTGTATATCACAAAAGACGCACTTCTCTGAAACGCTTCTACAAACAGGTGTTTAACTGGGGAGTTGCGAGGGTAAATCTGGGCAGAATGGACAAACAGATGTTTAAACCCATACATTTTATACCTGCATTAATGGTTGCAGGATTTCTGTTAGTATTAGCTATAACTCCTTTTCCATTCTTCCC
>CAYYQJ010000281.1:0-4958 GCA_964473775.1 uncultured Bacteroidales bacterium
GCCTGTGTCTTGCATATAAATACTCAATGAATCATCGTACACACGAAAGTTCTTCAACCACACTTCAGGTATTTAACGAAGAATATTCATTGACAGATGGTTCGCTTACTCTCTTGCTAAAGCCTTACATAGATGCCACTACTATTCAGGTAACCGATGTTACGGGAACCATAATTTATCAGCCAAACTTTGATTATCTGCTTTCAAATCAAGGCAACTATCAGCAAATATCGCGCATCCCAGGTGGACAAATAGCCAACAATGCCACGGTTTATGTTAGTTATACCTATACCCAACCTGGAGATTACAAATATGATGCTAACAACAACCTTTTCAGTGCAAATCTGGCCTTCTTTAAAAATCTGGTTGAATTCTATTATTCATTCTCGAATCAGGATTATATCAAGCTGAGACAAACTGAGTTTTTGCAATTGAATACTTATGAACAAAGTATCTATGGCATTAAACTCAACTATAAGTTTGTATCTGCAGGAGCCGAATACATTACCTATAACAGCAATATTGTTCCATACAAATCACTGGGATATTTTGTACAGTTGCAAGGTACTTTTCTTAAACATTTTGATGGCACATTAAACGCAAACATGCATAATATAACTCTTACCGATCAAAATATCAAAGAAAACTCTGCCAATGCTTCTGCTGTTTTAGGTTATTCTATTAAAGCCAAAACCCGAATCAGCATACAGTCAAGCTATATGCATCAGGATTATCAAAACTCAAAACTAAATCTTATCATGTTTGGGGCAGATATCAGCACTTCCATTCGCAAGATTTTTATTACTGCGGGATGGCAATATTATAAAAGATACTATCTGAACGAAAAAATTAATTACAACGGGGGTTATATTCAAATTGCCCGTAGGTTCTAATAAACAAAATTCATGAGCGCTTTACCAATATATTTTCTGATTTGGTTCTATAGTTTTGGAGCTACTGCTCCGCAATCAAAAGCACCAGCTATCAATTGTCTTGATTGCCATAAAACGCTTATCAGCGAAAAAATTATGCATCCTGTTGCTGAAGGTTGCGATAATTGTCATGAATCAAACGGAAAAGAACATCCACAACAAAGTGTTGCGGGTTTTAAACTAACTCAGTCGATGCCGGGAATGTGTTACACCTGCCATGAAAATATTCAAACAATTATTCAAGGTTCAAAAGTGATTCATCCAGGTGTGAAAACAAAACAATCGTGTACTGCTTGTCATAATCCTCATTCATCACCACAGGAAAAACTGCTGTTGGCTGAAGGGAAAAACCTCTGTTTGAAATGCCACAATAAAATTATGGAAGTGGATAGCATTCGCACAGAAAACATGCAGCAATTGCTTGATAAAAACCAATATGTACATGGTGCAATTGAAGGGGGTGGTTGCATAGCTTGTCATAATCCACACGGCTCTAATAATCAGAGAATGCTTATAGCAGCTTTTCCGAAAGGAATATATTCTGAAAGTAGTCCCGAAAAATTTGCACTCTGCTTTACCTGTCACGACAACCAATTAATTACTGCCGATACCACCCACTCAGCTACTCAGTTTCGCAATGGGAATAAAAACCTCCATTTTGTTCATATCAATGGCAAAAAAGGACACAGCTGCAAAGTTTGTCACAATGTTCATGCTTCTTCTAATCCTCATTTGATAAACAATACGGTTCCATTTGGGAAATGGCAAATGCCGGTAAACTATAAGCCCAGCAGTACCGGAGGTTCATGTGCCCCGGGTTGTCATGCTCAAAAAGTGTACAATAATAATCTTTAAGAAAATCAATTTCTAAAACACTCTTTTAACCGGAAGAGTGTTTTTTATTAATTCTTATTCAGCTACAAAATTAAAATCCCTCGGATATTTTACCGAATATTTGAAATTGTAAACTTTTCGTTCGCCTGCATTTAATACTACATCCCAGGTGAGTTTTCCGGTTTTTTCTTCCAGCTTTGCCAGATTATAATCTAAAGGTTGAACTTCAATTGATTTCTTTTCGGAAACAGGAAACTGGTCTTCGATGATGATATGGATGTTGGTGGCTTTGTTGTTTTTTATGGTGATGTCCCAGCCAATGGTTTCTTTAATATTATTTCCAACCAAAATCTTATCTTTCATAATTTTATTGCCTTCGCGGGTGATGATGATGTTGCGGTCTCTGCCTAAGGAAACATTCAAAGTGTCGCTGGCCATATCGGTATTTAAATACGATTCGCCGGTGAAAGTTCCCTGATAATACAAACTGGCATTGCCCGATAGTAAATTCAAGCCTGTCCAATCGATAATCTGAGCAGATAGAAATACATTGTTATCCATCTTAGGCACTGCATGATAAATGTAATTGACCGGAACACTAGCTTCTTTAATTTTTATGGAATAATCACGGCCATCCGAAGGTATGGTATATGGAATATCAATGGTATATTCCAGATTGGTGACATTGGTTTTTAATGAATTGGAAATGTAATTGGCTGTTTCCACTCCCTTTCCTTTTACTCCATCGATGTAAGAAATATTGTTATCGCTTTTTGATCCTCTGAAATCACCATAGCTTGCAGAAACCCCACCATAAACAACATCCACATCGGTTTGATTCAATCCGTTGACATTGCTGGCAGTAGTGTTTCTGTTTCTTGACGGAATTTTGCTTATTTCGTTGGAAGAAATTGTGGTTACGGATGAACCATCCATAGAAATCATTGGTTGTCTATAGGCTGCAATTTCAACAGATTCAAGATTGATGGTATTGGCTCTCATGTTGATGTCCTGAAACGTGATGATATCGGGTTTTATGCATACCGAATTCACCGTAACGGGGGTATATCCAATATAAGATACCTTGATATCATAATAGCCCGAGGCAATGGGTTTGATGGTGTAGTTGCCATCAAAATCGGAGGTTACACCTGTTAGCATGGTGGTGCCTGAATAAATTACTACATTGGCAAATGGGATGGGTTCGTTGGATTCTTTGTCGAGAATCCGGCCTTTTAATGTGCCTGAACCTTTGGCTACTGCCACTTTTTGATAGGTGTTCACTTCGCCCAGTTTCCATTTGTTCAATTCGGGTTTATTTCCGCTGAGGGTGGGGTTGGAGGTGGAGAGTTTCAGCTTTGCCTGATTCCAATCTTCGCCTGAGGATTGGTAGATGTTGGCATTGTAAACAATGGATAGGGGTTGGGTGATGTCGTCCACTCTGAAATCATATAATGGGGTCCATCCGGCGCTATTGATGTAATAACTAAGAACAAAGGTTTCGTTTGCATCTTTTTCGCAATCGATGGCGATGATGATGCGGCTGTGGTTTTTGTTTTTCTTAGAGGTGAATTCGTTGAGTTGCACGTACAATTCCTGAATTTTTTTGTTGGCGGCGTCTAAATCTTTAGAAAGGTTGAGTTCGCCTTGTTTGATATCGTTCAGGCGGAGGCGATAATATTCGGCGGCTTCTTTGATATCGGTTATGGACGAACCGGTTTCGCCTTTTTTGAGGTTTTGATTGTTGAGCAGGAGTTTTTCTTCCAAATCAAAGACCACCATTTTGTTTTTGATGGTTTTGATGTTGAATTCCTGTTCGTCTATTTTTGCCTGTATTTCGGTTTCTACCTTGTCTTTGCGGCTTAAATTGGGGATGATGTTTTCGTGTTTTACGGATAATATCACCGAATTGGGTATTTTGTTTACCTGAATGCTGATGGGGTTGATTTCGCCGGGCAAATTGTCAACTACCAGAAAATGTTTGCCTTTCAGGCATTTTAAATCGGCCTGACGGGATATTTGTGCACCGCTGAAAAATACGGTTACATCAGTTATTTTGGAGTTTACCCAAAGGGTGTCGATAACGCAGAATGCTTTTTGGGAAATGAATAACAGGAGGATTAGGAATATTTTTTTCATGGCTGTATGGAATTGGAAATTTTCATCAAAAGTAAAGAATTCGGGTTGAAAGATTGTAAAGTTAATAAAATTTGTAGAGTTAAGGTGAAATTATGTTGTTTAGTATGTTGATTTATTGGAAGAAATGAGAAGATAAGCTATAGAGGAGTTGAATTTTATTTTGTTTATTGAAGGAAATGCATGTGAAAATTGAAGGTTTGAATGTGACTATAAGAGAGTAAATGCGGTGTGGAATGGTATTTGGAGGGTAATGAATTTAAGTTTGTTTGTGGAATGGGGATTTAAGACGTAAAAGTTTAATATTTAATTTAATAAAGCGAGAAGAGCCAGGTTTAAATCTGTTCAGAACGCGTTAGGTTGGAGATTAGCCACGTTAGGTTGGAGATTAGCCACGTTAGGTTGGAGATTAGCCGCGTTAGGTTGGAGATTAGCCGCGTTAGGTTGGAGTCCAGCCACAGTTTTTTTACTCCAGCCACGTTTTTTTTGTTCCAGCCACAGTTTTTTTGTTCCAGCCACAGTTTTTTTACTCCAGCCATGTTTTTGATAATGTTTGTAAAGCTTACTTATAGGGGCTTTTTGTTTGGTTATTAACCCTAACTCCTCCCGACCTTCGGTGCGGGACAGGTTAAAAAGGGGCTATAACAGATTGTTGCGTTGATGCTTATGATTAAGTGATTTTTGTGATTTGGGAAAGGAAGAGACTTTTTGGGTAGGATGGCGGCGGTTGGAAATGGTGCCGAATGTTGGGTTATTAAATATTATATTTGTCTAAGGGTAGCGGGGAAATTATATTGCTAAAAATAGTTTCGGCTAAAGCCACTATATATAATCAATCATTCACCGCCCTGAAGGGCGGAGCTATTGATGGTTGGGACGTTACGAACAATTGATTAGGGAGGGAAATGTTTGGCTCCTAACTTCCTCAGGCAGGTCTTTGGAGCCATTGTTTTCGTGTGAATGGTTGATTATAAAAATGTTTGACTCCTAACGGAGCCAGAAGAGGGAGAGATCGGAAGAGCGTCGTGTAGGGAAAGAGTGTTCAGAGCCGTGTAG
>CAYYQJ010000282.1:0-4953 GCA_964473775.1 uncultured Bacteroidales bacterium
GCGGAACATGGGAGGAACATCGGCCTGAATGATTTTGTCTGCCGGTGTTTCTTTGCCTAATGTTTCTATTGTATAGCAGCGGCAACGATAGCCGTTGGGGGGATAGTTAGTGTTCCAAAATTCATCTTCCTTTGGACGTTGGATTCCGTGCATGGCTTTGTGAGAATCGCGCACACGGGCATCGTTGGCGGTAAGATATTTCAGCATAGAGGCATCGTCGAAAGATGCCCAGCGGGATGCATTTTGAGCTGAAGCAATGGCAAAGTGATACTCGGTGTTGAGCCATGTTTTGTTATACTCAATATTGAGTTTGTCTACTGAAGCTTTATAATCTTTCCAGGAGCGAACTTTGCCATTTTCAGAAACCAGAGAAGTCATTTGTTTTAGCTGAGTGTAATTTTTGGCAGCAGAAAAATGATAGACATTGGTAAGCAGATGCTGAGTCATGATGTGGTCTTCGGTTCCAAACTGAAAAGACGGCATCTCGACTCCGCTCGATGAACCTTTGCCGTAACCCTGAAGGACTGCTTCGGTAAGTTTGGTGGCTACTGCTCGTGTCATGCGGCGGTCGAAGGGCCCTTTGAATGTGCCATTATATATTTCTTTGGCAACGCGTTCGTAATCTTTATTCAGGTCTTTGGCATCCTGAAGGGAAAATTTTAGGGACGGCGACGCAAAATTTTGCGTCTCTACATTTCCACCACAGCATGGGCATGGCTGGTAAAGGAAATGCGTATCATAAACGAATTTCGTTATCTCAGGAAATCGAAGCGCCCCCTGAGCCGGGCTATTTAAAAAAAATTCTTTAAGGGGCCTGTTGGGTTTGCTTTCTGCCCTTTCAGGATGATCCCATATTTGGTGGTGAAATAGGTTTCGTCGACATTGTAGTTTTCGAGGAGCATCTTTTCGATTTCTATCCACTCTTTGGGAGTGTAATGTGTGGATTCGTTCCAGGTAAAGCGTTTTCCGAGCAAAGGAAAACCTTTAATGATAAGGAAGGGCAACAGACGTTCGTTAACGATATCGCGAAGGGCATCGGCATCGTCGCCAACTACGTTCATCAGCTCTTCGGCATGAACTTCGGACTGGCTCTTGGAGGAGCCATTATCCATTGTCATGGTTTCGCCAAGTATGCCTTTGGACATTTCGGTGTTGGCGCGGTCGATACGTTTATCATAAACCATAAAGGCATCGCTTTGTTTGGTTTCTTCAAAGCGAATGTCAGTTCCTTCGGGGAACAGTCCCCATGCACTTGCTCCCATTTCTTCAAGCATCATTTCGATGCCAGAGCGCTCGTGTGGGTCGCGGGAAGTGGAAGTGGCAACCCGGATAGGCATGCCAAAGATTTCGCCAAATTTGTCCCAGAAGGCAAGCATGTTTTTTTTGCTGATAGCCTGTGGACATAATTTTAGCAGTAACCCCAAATCGTTAGGGTCGCCAACTTCGATGCACCAATCGGAAATGGGAGGTATGAGATAATCTATACCCTGTTTCCAGTCGTCGGTGGTATCTTTTACGATGCGATGATATTCGGGAATGACATGTTCGCGGCGAACCAGGATAATATTAGAAAAGCCGGTTCGGCCATTGACTGTGACAATATCGCCAAACTGAATGAGAGAATGGCCATAGTAAGTAGCATCGAGAGCCAGAGACAAAAACTTTTTGAACCAGGGAGATTGAAACGCTTTGGTTAGTTCCGGATCTTCTTTGCCTGATTTTTCGTCAACCCACATAAAGCTTTTGCGCATTACCTTGGATTTACGATTGCGGATTGCACCAAACAAATGAAGATCGATCATGGCATCATCGTATATTAGATAGAGGCGTTCGCGCTTTGGGTTCTCATAATTGATGGCAATTTGCCATGATTTACGCCAATAGTCGATATCTTTAGCTGTAAGTTGTTTTGTTTTAACAGCTAAATCGATGAGCATGGATTTTATTACCTGCGGGTTTTTTGCGGCAAGTTTTATTGCGTTGGGGTGGTCGGAAAGGTTGTATTCTTGTTTCATTGGTGATTTATAAGTTTGAAGTTTGAAGTCTGAAGTCGGGAGTTATTGGTTAAAGTAATTTAAAGCGATTTCAGGGATGCATGGTTAAAACAAGGGGGTAGTACCAAAAAAGATTGTTCAGGGGCATTTAAACTACTTAACCTATATTTAATGGGCATTGGCTTCGCGGCATTAATGGTCATTGGCTTCGCGGCATTGGTTGTTGTTGTTACCATGATGAGTTTTGTTTTGGGAGGGAGTTCCATTTTACGGGATTGCCGGGGTCGGTATCATCGAGAAAAGGGAGGCTCAATGTTACATTTCCGCGCTGAATATCCTGAAGCCACTTTACGGCAGCTTCGTAACGTTCTTTTCGTACTTCATAATTCATTCTGCCGGGGAGTTTTGCACAGAGATGGTAAAGCGTTATGTCGGCCATACGCATAACGATAAGTGGGTTTCGTTCGTCGTCGGTTTGTGCGAATATTGAATCGATATCATAGCGGCTACGAAGATATCCGGAGATTTCTTCCTGAGCAACTGCAATGGATGAATCCAAAGCTTCAGAATCATCTTCGAGTTCGGGGGTGATTGCTTCCAGGTCGTCCTGGGTGGCTACAATGTAAAAGTCGTCTGTTGTGATAAATGCCATTTTAGGTAATATTTAATATGTAATATTTAATAGTTAGTGAGTTACCAGATTCGGGATTTTGATCGCTTGCCGAGAGTGGGTTTAAAGGAGTGAACACGAATATGTTTCTCCAGTGTTGCTATTGCTTGTTCGTCAGCATCGGGAGAATCGTCGTGGGTTTTGTATCCGGGTTCGATTCCCATAAGCTGGTCGATGCCTGTCTGGGTGTCGTTGTGACCTTTCAGTTCTGCATTATAGAAAACTCTGCCGTTTTGATAGAAGGGAACCAGGCGTACAATGCGGTCGTATTTTTTTATTTTAGGGCCATCTATTTTGACCAGATAAAGGTTGCCATGCATCTGAGTTTCCACTTCTTTGATTGTGCGAAATACTTCATCATTCCAGAACTGTGCTTCGAATTGCCAGTGGATGCTAACGGTATCGGGTAGTCGGCGGTTGAAGTCCAACATATAAGCAATGGCATCGCGCATTTTGCATTGTTTGACAAAGCCGTGTATATTGTAGAAGTTGCTGTCTTTAAGTCCCCAGATTTTGACGGCATTGAAATCGGCAGTACTGGATTCGGAGTAAGCCACATCCCAATGACCTACAATAATTTTGAATTGGTTGAGATTCGGTAGCAGCTTCCACTGGATCTGGTCGTTTTTAAAAATCTTTCCGGAAAGGTGTGGTTTGTTGTTATATTCTGCCTGGGCAGCAAGGATTCCCATTTCTTCCTGTTCGATGTAGCGATAGTGTTCGGCGGTATATTTGGCTTTCCATGCGGGAGCATAGGTGGCAGGATTGTAGGCATTGACTTGATGAATCATCCAATTTGGGCGGCGTTTTTCTATTTCGCTTTGAATGGTGCGGGGAGCAAAGTTGTTGTTTGGCTGGAGATAGCGGCGGCGACCGGTATCCATAGTAGGGATTAAATCCTGAAGTATCCAGGTAACGACTTCGTCCTGACGCATGGGATTCTTGACTGTGTCTTTGTCTTCCAAATCGTCGGCAACAATATAATCAGGGCGGGACTGTTTGTAGCGCAGACCACGTGGACTTTGACCCATACCGAGGGCTTTAGCAATGAAACCGGATTTGGTGATGAAATACCCAGATTCCCATGAACCGGTCATTTGCTGGTTTCCGAAATCGTTTATCAGCAAATCGTTGGCTTCAAATTCTGCCTGAATGTCGGATAGAAGGATTTTGGCTTTATCGAAGTTGTTAGCAACGAGTACCATATAATTGATATCGTCGTTAATCCAAAGCCACAGTGGGATGATGGTATCGCACCAAACTGATTTGGCAAGGCCACGGCCCCAGCGAACCAAAGCCTTTATTTTTTTGCCTTTGTAAACTTTTTTAGCTAATTCGATTTGAAAAAGAGCGGAATCGCAATTGCAATAATGAGGGAGATAGGTTTTGGCAAAGAATTCGGGGTCGGCCTTGGCACGGGCTATACGCTCCTGTTTGACTTCCAGAGTCTCGAAGGGATTAACAGCACTGTGGTTGCGAATCTTCTCAAGTTTGGCAAGATAGAGTTCGAGTTGTTTTTTATCTTCGTGTTTCATCCCAGTTTGTTTGAAATTTGACGTATATGCTGTTCTTGAAAGGCAAGCAGCTTGTAATAGAAAGGTTCGTTCCAAAGACGTAGCGCATCAAAAATGTCGTCCATTACTCTGATATACACTGTGAGAGACATACGATTTTCTTTGTCCATATTTTCGAGAGTTTTGTTCCATTTAGAGACTGCATCATCGAGACCGGCGATTTCCTCTTTGATGTTGGCCATCTCCTCAAGATTTTTTTCGGACTCAGCAATTTTGAGACGATTGGAAAGTTCGATACGACGGTCAACCATATCGTTGATAATAGATTTTAGGTTTTCAATACGTTTTAACGGACTGGTTATTTTAGCTTTTCGCATTGCTTTCCAGTTTTCATCATCTGCATTAACCCAAGCACTTATAGTTTTTTCTGAAACCTCCAGAAGCATAGCTATTTCCTTAGCGGTTTTTCCCTGTTCGACATACAGAATACGGGCTGTAGCTTTTTCTTTCTCCTTTGCCATTTTGTTAAATTTAGTGCAAATATTCAAAAAAACTTTCGCGCGTTCCAATAAATTTAATAATGATTATCTGTATAGCTTAATAAACCGTAATAATATTATAATCATTAATTTAGAATTTGGACACCCTATTTTTTTATACTTATTTCGCATCCTCAAATTGAAAATTGAATTAAAAAATCATGGCAAGAATCCTTATAAGTGATGAATCAGTAAACAGGCATGGTCTACGGGTGCTGACTGCCGGTATTAATACG
>CAYYQJ010000283.1:0-4948 GCA_964473775.1 uncultured Bacteroidales bacterium
ACCGGATAGCCGCCGGCCACCAGCGATGCAAAAGCCATGTGCTCGCCCATACCCCTTGAAACGAATCAAATTTGATGCGGTAGTGCCAGTAAACAATGTTTCAGGGAAGCACTTTAATGTAAATGCATACATTGCCAAGTTATTAAGCAAGTTTTTGAAATGTAAATACCTGCCAAACTTAAGTAAAGATAATAGCAAGTTTAACGCTTCCGATTCTATGAAAGCTTCCAAATGCAAAAACATCTTGATATTTGACTATATCGTTTATTCCGGAAAAACAAAAACCAAATGTTTTGATGCATTGAATAAACTTTCCGATACGCTTACTTTTTATGCATTGGTGAAATCAAAATAATTTTCAATGGGCAAACAATCAGATTTTTTTGCAAAATATGGTACTGCAGTGGTGGCATCCACCAGCGGTACCCGAATATTTCCTTCAGTGAAATTAGCCCAGATGGCCCTTGAAACTGGCTATGGCGCTTCTATTATTCTTGCTGCAAAAAACTGCTATGGAATAAAAGCCGGTAGAAGCTGGACAGGTCGTGTTATCTCAAATTCAACCTTTGAGGATGCTGGCAATGGCGAGCGAACCAATTATCATGGTAGTGGAAAAATTTATAAAAATTTTGATGCTGCCATTGCTGCCGGAGAAAACACCTATACTTTATTTCGGGTTTACAACAGCGTAATGGATAGTATTCGCGATCATTCTGCTTTATTGCTTACAGCCCGATATAAACTGGCAATGTCTGCCACAACTCCGGAAGAGCAGGCGCGGCTTATCAAAGAATGTGGTTATGCTACAGGTCATGACTATGCCAACATACTGGTAAGCATAATCAATAAGTACAACCTTAAAGAATGGGATGAAAAAAAAAGCTTATGAAAAACCTGAAAATTCTGGCAAGCGTATTACTGCTTATCGTAATCATTGTCAATCTTTACGTTACTTTTAAATCTTGATAAACTTAATTTTATGAGCACAGAAAACAATTTCCTTCAGGCGGTTTATTACAACCTGTTCGCTGGTCTGCAATATGCAAATCTGCCTTTTGTCACAGTTAGAACTCTTGCTGTTGATTCACAAGTTCAAAACCCCGATGATCCAACGCTTTTTGATATTGTCATTTCCAATTACTATAATTTTGATAAAACTACTCAGGCATTCATAGTGGATATGTATGGAAATCATTTGTCAATGGCTATCTCAGGTGGTGATGAAGAAAATCAATTACGAATCACTTCTCCATATTATCAGAATCATGATTTTGATGTACTGCTAATAAATAGGATTCCGGCAAAAACACCTCAGGAAACAAAAGTGCTGACATATCAATTTGAACTTGAAGCTATAACTACAAAAGACCCATTTTCTCAAATTAATTTTGAATACAAAGGTGAAAATGAGATAATTTCTGCAAGGGTATATGATGAAAGCCAAAGCTTTGAATGCCTTTTTTCTTCCTTTATCAGAAACCTATCTTTGTATTGGCAAGGTAAAACTTTCATTGGCTCATTTAGTGTAGATCTGACTGTTTCAGCAACAAAAAACTTTGTAAGTACACCTAAGAAACTCTTTCTGTATCCAAGTGCTGATGTAATCCAGGAAGAAGATAATGCTTTAATCCAGGTGGATTATTTAGTGACAATTTATGTAACTGAAGTTTCGGTCATTGATAGCTTCGGCAACAAACAGAAATGCACTTTCGAACTGTCAGAAAATATTTTCAATATCAGGTTCCCGTATTTTATCCAAGATACCTTCTTTTTGATAGAAGCTACTATGGGTGTAATATAATTTTGAAGAAATGAAAACAGCATCAAAACTTTTTTCCATCAATTTATTAGCGCTCCTGAAAGGATTTTTGATTGCTTTCTTTTTTACCTTTTTCAATTCGTTGAATAACATAATTACCGCATCAATTGCAACAAATGAACTTCACATAACCTGGATGATGTTACGGGATTCCTTGACTTATGGCTTGCTGGCAGGGTTCAGTTATTTGGTAACTAATTTTTTTTCCAATTCAAAAGGTCAGCCTTTTATCAAGGAATCTAATTGCAATTAACTCTATTTATTAATGTATGAAACACTCATGAAATACCTAAACTATGATATTAATTAAGCTGCTCGACTATATTTATTACAAACCTTTTACAGGTTTTATAACTTCAATTTCAGGATGGTTTTTGGGTTCGGTTCCTATCAATAATAATTTTACTGTATCCTATACTCAGGTTGCAATTCTTTGGCATCTTCAAATCGCATCATTATTGATTGGGTCCATTGCAGGTATTCTTACCATCATTTCATTATTACGTAGAAATAACCGAAAAAGCAGATAGTTTTGAAATCAAATATTGCAATTTCTTTAATCCTAATTTTCTTGCTTTTTGTAGCTGGGGAATCCGGGTACTTACTTTTTAAAGAAAGAAAAAAAAACAGCCGGCTTGAAAGCAACATAAAATATGGCTATCAAACTGGCTTTAATATTGTGGATTATTACAAAGCAAAGAACGGCCAGCTTGTGGCCCGAAATGCTGTTCTGGAGTATTCCTCAAAAGAATTAAGAAATGGCATTGTCGATGATGTCCTAAAAGCATTAGAAAACCTGGGCATTAAGCCTAAATTCGTTACAAATTACTCCAATACTGTAATTCAACATGAAAAGGAAATCTTAGTTCCAACTCATGATTCAATAATTTTCGACACAATTCATGCTGAATGTTTTACTTACAACGACAAATTCTATAACATAAATGGCTTGAAGATAGGGGATAGGCAACAATTAAAAATTGCCTCTGTCGATTCTTTAATCCAGGTTACCTATAGAGGGAAGCGCTATAATCGTAAAGGCGTCTTGGTGCCTGGCATTTTCTTTTGGATACCCAGAAGATTAGAACAGGTAATTAGTTCAAACAATCCGAATTCAAAAATAACTTATTGCAAAACAATATCAATAGTTAAATAGCATCCCATTTACTCATTTCTCTTGTTTTAACTGCACTGATGATTTTTGCATATATTTGAGTTGTTTTAACAGAAGTATGACCAAGAATAGTTTGGATAACCTCTATAGGTATTCCTAATTCAATACTCACTGTAGCAAAAGTATGTCTGGCACAATGAAACGATATTTTTTTGTCGATCCCTGCTTTACTCATAATATCAGAAAGGTAGGAATTAGTCTTTTGATTTGATATTACCTTAAAGACTTTATTGGTGCTAATTGTTATGGATAATAAATCTAATGCCCTTTTAGTTAAAGGTATATAAACTTCTCTTTCTGTTTTATGCATTCTTAAATTCAATACCCCTTCATTGATATTTGCTTTTTTTAAGTTTTGCACATCAGTATATCGTAATCCCGTATAGCAGCAGAAAAGAAAATATTGCAGAACATTCTTTTCGTGATTTTGCAAACTATTTTCGTGATACAACACTTCTAGTTTTTGCAATTCACTCAATGTTAAAAATTCACGCTTGCCAACACCTCTGGATATCTTAATGTTTTTAAAACCATTATCTTTTAGATAATTGTCTTGGGCTGCATGATTTGTAAAAGTACGAAGCATAGATAAGCTCTTTGCTACTGTTACTTTGTTATTCCCTTTTTTGTACATCCATTTTTCATAATTTGTCACCAATCTTTCATTGACTTGGTTAAAACCAATTGGATTTTTAAATTGTAAAATCTTTGTAACTTGAGTTTTATAAGTTTTATAAGTCTCTTTTGAAATTTTATATTTGATGGAATCAATATACTGCATGATATAATCAGTAAAACTTTCTGATGATATTCCGGCAGTAAATCTTTCTGCAAAGTCAAGCATGTTTATATTCTCATCATTATACAAACATTCTTTGTAAATTTTCTGAACTCTATTCTTATAAACGAATAATTCTTTCTGTTTTTCAGGAAACGCATTTTTGATTTCCTGTTTCTTAGAATCCCAGTATAATTTATTGACACTTAAATTTATAGAAATGTCTTTCTTCTTGTAGTTTTGGGTTAATCTAAGATAAATTGGGTTTTCACCATTATTTTTTGTGAAATCTTCACGTAAAACGAACTTAAAATTTATTTTTTCCATTTTTTTAATTTGTTGATTTTATGGATATTCAATTTTCTATTTTGTCAAAATTACGCTTTTTCATTGTGAATAAATTGTGAATAATAAACAAAAAAAAACGGGATTTTTGTTCAAAATCCCGTTTTTTCTCTCTTGTTAAGTGAAAGATTTTCAATGTATTGTCAAAATCTTTCATGTTTCCTGCGGAGAAAGGGGGATTCGAACCCCCGGAGGTGTTACCCTCAACGGTTTTCAAGACCGCCGCAATCGACCGCTCTGCCATCTCTCCGCGGCAAAAGTAGTATTTTTTTTTATTATACAAATCATTTTGTTAAAAATCTACCGTTAACTGACAAAAATCTACCGTTAACTGATTTGTCAATATTTTTTTAACCATTATTAATCCAACTGAATAAAATCATTGTATCTTTGTAATAAGCAATTTACTACCTTATGAAAAAATACATTTTTCTCTCCAGCACGTTTTTCTTCCTGCTAATCAGCTTTTCTATTCAGGCAAAGCGTATGCAGGCTTTTATGTCTTACTCAACTTTCCTGTCGCCAGCGGATGGTCCCTACATTGAAACTTATATGTTGGTGGTTGGGAAAAGCGTTCATTTTGTTAAAAATCAAAATAATAAATTTCAGAGTACCATCGAAATTACATTGATTTTTAAAAAAGATTCGGTGATTAAAGATTTTAAGAAGTATGATCTTCTAAGTCCTGAAGTGGATGATACCAATGCCATTAATTTTAATTTTATCGATCAGCAGCGTTTCCTTTTACCTAATGGTACCTATGAAGTAGAAATCACTTTTGCTGATAAAAATTCTACAGCCATACCTTTTAAGGGAACAGAAACCATTGATA
>CAYYQJ010000284.1:0-4929 GCA_964473775.1 uncultured Bacteroidales bacterium
TCGCAACCTTCAGCTATTTTCAGATAAGCATAATGATTGGGAGTAGTTATGATACGATTGTTGGTTAAATCGAAGCCCGAATGCGTAATTTCTTTTATCCATTCCTGTGTATCGGCAAAGCCAAACACCCCATCCAATCCGGGAATTTCTGTTTGCTGTTCGCTTTTATATCGTTGCGCCAGACATCCTGTCGCAAACACTTTCTTAATTCCTTCCTGCTCTTTTGCTTCCACAAACTGCAATATGGTATCTATTGATTCCTGTTTGGCATCATTAATAAAACCGCATGTGTTGATAAGCACAATATCAGTAGGCTTTTCCGAATTATGATATACATCAAATGCAGCAGCAGGCAGATTTCCCATGATCTTTTCGGAATCTACCGTATTTTTCGGACATCCCAAAGTAACCACATTGATGCTTATTTTTCGGGAAATCCTTTTGTTTTCGGCCATCTTAATTTTTATTAAAGAAAGAATCTACAAACTCATCGCTGTTAAATACCTGTAGCTGGTCAATCTTTTCACCAACACCAATATATTTAACAGGTATTTTAAACTCGTCCGAAATACCCAGTACCACACCGCCTTTGGCAGTGCCATCCAACTTGGTTAATGCCATAGCATTCACTTCGGTAACTGCAGTAAACTGACGGGCCTGTTCAATGGCATTCTGCCCTGTGGACGCATCCAACACCAGCAACACCTCATGAGGCGCATCGGGCATCACCTTTTGTATTACCTTATGTATTTTGGACAATTCGTTCATCAGATTCACTTTATTGTGCAAACGACCTGCCGTATCAATAATCACCACATCCATATTACGGGCCTTGGCGGCAGTAACCGTATCAAAAGCTACCGAGGCCGGGTCGGCACCCATGCCCTGACTGATGATGGGCACTCCTACCCTTTCCGACCAAATGGTCAATTGGTCAACTGCGGCTGCACGAAAAGTATCTGCCGCACCCAACAACACATTATATCCTTTGTTTTTAAACTGATATGCCAATTTGCCTATGGTAGTGGTTTTGCCCACACCATTCACACCAACAACCACTATTACATAAGGTTTAATATGGGAAGGGAGTTCAAATTCAGCCACTCCCTGACTATTATTTTCGGCAAGCAGACTCGAAATTTCTTCCTTTAGAATGTTATTCAATTCGCCGGTGCCCAGATATTTATCGCGGGCTACGCGGGCTTCTATGCGCTCTATGATTTTCAGGGTAGTTTTCACACCCACATCCGACGAAACCAGCACTTCTTCCAGATTATCGAGTACCTCATCGTCAACCTTCGATTTTCCGATAACCGCTTTCGAAAGCTTCGAAAAAAAACTTTCTTTGGTTTTCGAAAGGCCCTGATCTAAACTCTCTTTTTTCTCTTTGGAAAAGAAACTAAATAAGCCCATTTGTTTTTATTTTTTGTAATCTTTAGTATTAAAATCTTTTGTGCTGCATTCAACCAGCTCTGCTGCCAAAGAACATTTTTTCATGTTGAGATAAAAAAAAACAAGCTAATCCGTAAAGGAAAAGCTTGTTCTAATATACGGTCTTAGAAAATTATTTCTTTGCTAAGTATTCCTTAACCATGTCGTTAGGAACAATTTCTTCTTTAAATGTATAAGCACCGGTTTTAGGTGACTTTACCATACGGATCACTTTTGCATAATCCTTACCTGTAGTGGTTTTCAGTGTTGCAATTACTTTCTTTGCCATGATTCAAATTATTTAATTTCTTTATGAACAGTAACCTTTTTCATTATCTTGTTGTATTTTTTCAACTCAAGACGCTCAGGAGTATTTTTTTTGTTTTTAGTGGTAATGTATCTCGATGTTCCGGGAAGTCCACTTGTCTTATGTTCAGTGCACTCCATGATAACCTGAATCCGTGCATCCTTACTCTTCTTTGCCATTTGTATCTGTTTTTTCTTTTGAGGGTGCAAAGATATAAATTTTTAATTACATACAAACTAATTGCAGGATTTTTTTTATATTTTTTGCACAGAGGGATTGTTAATAACCTTTTTTAAGGGAATCAGTTTATTGAGTTTATTAAGTTTAATAAGGCGAAATAATCCAAAATTTTGTTTTATTGTTAGAATATCTAAGACTAAAGAATACAAGAACGTGTGAAGTTAAGCCCCATAGGGGCCACATATTGGTAGCCAGGGGTGAAGCCCCTGGATCATAAACACTACACACCCACTTCTGGTTCCAACGGAGCCAAACATTTTTAGATAAACCCAACCCCCACCGACTTCCTTGCCCCAGCGGGGCAAAACATTTTTAGCAGAGCATCCACCGCTTTCGGGAAATTGTATTCCCCGAATCTGTGATATAGCAATTCCCCGCTTTCTTTCCAATAATCCGTTAGTTTGTTGCGGGTTTCCTGTCCGGTCATGCGTTGCTGAATCCATTTTTCGCTTCTGCCCAGGCGTTGCCAGTTTTCTCTTGCCCTGTCGAGGCTTTGTTCAGGATCCGAAATTTCCTGCATCCTTTCATAACCTGTTTTTGCCAGCCATTGCTTGAAAGGCTCGGCTTTGGGCGATGGAATGGATTGGATTATACGCAGCAAAGTTTCAGTATCAGCAACATCTGTTTCGCGCATCTTACCATCAGGCGACTCCATTTTCAACTGTCCCAATTTTTGGGACACTTCATTCCCTTCAGCCTGCATTTTGGTTTTTAATGCATTCCAATACTTTCTTGGTCGTGGACTATCCGTTAGAATTTCCACAACGTCTATGACAGAAAAATACCATTTCTGTTCATTTTCATCCCAATGGGTTCTTATTTTTTTGTTTTCAAACAGTTTAATCTTGCTCATGATGCTTAATATTTTTTTGATTTTTTTTGGCAAACAAATATAGACATTTCCCCCCAAATATTATTGCTTATTACCAAAACTTTTATTCACATAAACACTAGCAAGGTATAGAAAAGCTTTATAAAATACAAACAACTCAGGGCAAAACCTAAAACTTATTTCACAGCCTGCTACCCAAGGTTTTTTTTCTAAAAAAAAGTGTAACTTTGCAGAAAAGAAAATTTATGCAACACATTGTTTCTATTGACGACAAAACCCAAAGTGGAAGAATACTGCTTGATTTGCTAAGAAATTATTCAAAAAATGTTCGTTCTATTGAATTTCTTACAAATGAAGAATTTGAAGCCAAAGAGGATAAAACTCTGCTGAAAATGATGGAAGAAGATAAAAAAAGCGGAAAGGCTGACACCAAAACTGTATTGGATAAACTTGGTATAAAATGATTTTATTTTTCAGTAAGAAGTTTGAAGAACAATTGGATAATATTAGAGAACAAAATATCCTTGATTCTGTTTCTCTGATTATTCAAAAACTAAATGATGCTGATTCTTTAAAAGATATTCCTAATTTAAAAAAATTGAAAGGACATAAAAATGCTTATAGAATCCGTATAGGAGATTACCGTATAGGCTTTTATAATGAAAAAACAGGACTTTTCATTACCACAATTGCATATAGAAAAGACATTTATAAAAAGTTCCCATAATTGGAATTTAGGTGATGATTACACTATATAAATAAAACCTATTCTGGATAAGCCAGAACCAAACTTGAAAAGTCTCAAATATCAAGTACCAAATAACAAACCGGACTGCAGTCCGGTTTGTTATTTGGTACTTGAACATTATTGTTTAAAATAATTTGCCAATAACATCAATTTGGGAAATAAAGTACCTAATAACCTGCCATCAAATCTTTTTGTCGCTTATTATACTTTTCAATAAACACTTCCATGTCTTCTTCCATTTTCAAGGATGGTGTAAATCTTCCGGTTTCTTCGTCACAATCCACCCATTTTTCCAGACCGTTTTCTTTTGCCTGTGCATATAAATATTGTTCCAGTTCCTGAGTTTGTATGTACAGTTTATCTTCTTTTATCTTATAGCTATTGAGCATCCATTCTCCACAATACATCATTGTTAAAAATGTTTTATACTGCTGTTTGGTTAATTCTATTTTCATCTTATGGTGTTTTGTTTTTTTTTAATTTGATTTAATCGCTATGAATATCTCTGATAGGTAGTGGTGCAACAATATTAATCGGAGAAAAATTGCAAAGATTTACAGATTATTGGAAGGCGGGGAATACAATTTGCCGCCAGCGGGGTCTCAAGATTATTTGCTTGCAATTATTTTCCCAATGGCAAAAATATTGAATTTATTTGAAACACCGAAGGTATGATTTGAAAAATTGTTCCATTTGCAGCAATTCCATCCTCCCCCTCATCCACATCCACTTCCTCAAAACCGTTCATTTCTAAACTCCAAACCATCAATTCAAATTCTCCTGTTCTGAAGCCTTTTCTTCCAATGATGCTAAATAACTCGGATAACATTGGTCGTAAAGTTCTTTTGCTTTGGCGTTGCCTTTTTCAGCTTCTTGTTTCCAATGGAAAAAAATTTTATCCGCTGATTGTTTCAATGAAACTCCCAATACCAACTGTATGGTTTCCACTTTTTCCATAAGTTCTTTAATTTCGGTGGAAACCTTTACGAAAAGCAAAAGCTCCTCTTCATTTAATTTACTCTTTTTGGCTTTCTCAATAAGTGGCATTAAAATAACTTCAGCTTCTTTAATCGCCATTATCAGGGTTTCAATAAAAGCTTTTCTTTCAGCTTCTGTCATGCCTCTAACAAAATCAAGAACTTGTTTTATCTTTTTCGCAATGTTTTTGCTTGATTCTTCTTCTTCCTTGCTATCGTAAAATTCCATAATGTTTGAATTAAAAGGTTGGTATTTATTAAGATAAAAAATAATCAAAGTCAGCAAAACTTCTTCTGTTGGTAAGAGGCTCTGCTTGCCATTAGATTTGCGCCCAGATTAATTAATCATGTTTTTAATCGGCTCGAAAAATTTTTCAAATTTAATAAACTTTTT
>CAYYQJ010000285.1:0-4913 GCA_964473775.1 uncultured Bacteroidales bacterium
TGGGAATTAAAACACAGAATTACGCCTTTTTATGAAAATGTAACTCAAGAAGGAATCAGATTATGAGTAAGGAAGATATTGACGAATTAATAAAATATCGTATAAACAGGGCAAAAGAAACTCTGGCAGAAGTTGAAGCATTAATTAATTTAGGATATAATAATACAGCAGTTAATAGGATATATTATGCTTGCTATTATGCTGTTAACGCATTAATCACCAAGCATGGATTAACGGCCAAACGACACGACGGCATCAGGCAGATGTTTGGATTACATTTCATAAAAACCGGATTAATTCCAAAAGAATTTGGAAAATATTATACCGATTTATTTGACAGAAGACAAACAGGCGACTATGATGATTTTGTTGATTATGATAAAGAAACTGTTGAAGAATTATATAAGCCTGCCGGCGAATTTATAATGCTTATTGAAAAACTGCTTTTATAGATTTGGGTTCCAGTTATAGAGTTTACCATAAAAAAGATATTGGGTAAAAGGTAAAATATTCATGAAACCAAACGATAATCATAATCCAAAAGTAAAATCAGACTCTGCTTTCTTTGAAATAGTATTAGCTGTTATTGGATTATTTTTCAATGATATATCCAATAAAATAGGTTTGGGTTTATTACTTATAGTGTTGGGATTAGTTTTTGTTTTTGCAAATACCACAGACCATAAAAACAGCCCGATTGTGTTAGTAATAATTGGTATTATCTTTATGCTAATCGGATTGTTAGTGATTATTTACAGAATTTACAATCTGAGGAAGCATAGAAAGTAATTAAAAGAAGACAAACAACCCATCAGTGAAAATAAAAATCATCATCCTATTGCTATTGTTTTCTTCCTGCATCCATACCTCAGATAAGGATGTTAAAACTGTTTTAAATCAATCTGATAATAAAACTTTAAAAGATTCAATAATAGTGAAACCAGATACCATTGTTTTGGTAAAAAAAGATTCACTAAAAAGAAAAAATAAGCCTAAACAAGATTCTGAAAACATGCTGTTTTCACGAGCAGAAGAGTATCCAACCGACGATAACTTCAATGGGAAACCCTTGCTAATTGAATTGGTTTTACCTTCAAAAGCTATTAAAATTTGTAAGGATACTCTACAAAAAATAGCAAAAGAAAGATATGTAATCTACGAAAGAAGTTTCCCGAGATCTATTGCCGATGATTTTGAACATGGCATTTCAACCGAACATATTTCTTATCCCAGATTAAAATTTAATTTCCAACTCTTTGAAAGCGAAAAATCAATAAAACCCTACTCAGAACAACTGATTACCATTTACAAATCAAACGATGGCGTTATCGTTTCAGAATAAATTTAGTATCATAAAAAAAGAGCCTTGCATCATCTGCAAGGCTCTTTTCTTATAAATTCCGTCAGATAATACTAGTAATGCAGACGAATGGCTGCAAAAATATTTCTGCCGGGTGCATTAATACCGCTTGCGAAGGTACGGTATTGTGTATCGAAAATATTATCCACACCGGCTTGTAAAGTAGCATATTTACATACCGCAAAAGAAACATGCCAATTGGCAGCAAGCCAGGCCGGCATTCCATAATCAGGTACGGCATATCCTTCATTGTCTTCACCGCCCAGATTATAATCTTTCAACATTTTTGAGCCGTTGAAATTTACAGTAAAATCGGTACTAAAAAATTTGTAATTGTAAGCCAATTGCAAACGCAACATAAGCGGTGGAATATGATCCAAAGGAGAATCACTGCTATCAGTTTTTATTCTTCCATAAGTATAATTTAATCCGAAATTCAACATCAAATTATCAGCAAATTGCGCTTTTAAGTTGGACGAAAAACCAAACACATAAGCATGTTTTTTGTTTTGATTTGCATAAACCTGGCTCATAGTTCCGTCATAAACAATTGAATCCTGACCATTATATTGAAACTTATCGGTAACAATAGCATCAAAAAACTGAGTATAATAAACCGTGTTTTCCCATATAACTTTCTCATCAAAAATTTTGGTAATACCCAGTTCTGTATTAATAGTTTTTTCAGAACTCAAATCCTTGTTAGGAACAATTATATTGCCCGGAGAGGTTTCAAATACCTTGCTTAAATCATCCACATTAGGTGTACGATATCCTGTTGATACTAGAAATGAAAGTTTTAAATTATCAGATGGAGTATGAATCAAACCAATACTTCCGGAATATACCATGTTGTTTTGGTTCACTTCCGTAAATGGAAATTTAAAGAAAGTAGTGTCAATAAAAGTAGAATGAAGCATAGAATAGCCCACTCTTAAACCATCAGTTAAAGCCAATTTGTCGGATATTTCCCAAACATGTGAAACATAAACTCCAAAATTCATCATTGTGTTTTTTCCATCAGGATACCTTGTATTATATGGAGTTTCAATACCGCTAACAATATTGAAATTATTGGCTGTTGATTTTAGCGTATTATATTGCCCGTCAATTCCAAAGCGGACATTGTTCTTCTTCATGATTTTCTGAAAATCAGCATACAAACCCACCACACTCACCTTTTCTATTTGTTGAGCCAGATTATCATTTCCAAACTTTCTAGAATGACGGCTTTCCTCTATATTCTGATAATTGATGCCAGCATGAATATTCTGAAACACACCATTTGCATTATGATAATTCATGTCGTAAGCGCCAAGTATTCTCTTTTGAGGGCCATAATACCATTCAGCATTTTTCAATCCGCTGCCCTTTGGGTCTGTTAATCGGTCGTAACGCGGAATATTTGATGAATTGGATAATTGAAAATTCAATCCATGAGTAAAAAATGCATTTTGCTTGTAGGAAAACTTTTGCAGGATATCATATTGAGAATAAGCTGATTGAACTTGTTTGTATCGATTAGAATTTTCAACCAACGAATCTTTATTATCGATGCGCTCTACATAAAAAGGTCGTTCGCCAATGGTGCTTTTATAAAAAGGATTCTGGTTTTTTCCACTCATTAAATCACCGAAATTTGAATAAGTAACAGCAGTAAGAGAAGCAAACTTTTTACAGCCAATATTGAAATCGACATGCCCTGTTATTTCGTTGTTCACGCTGCCATAACGGGTTAACGTATTGACTTTAATATTAGTTTTTTTATCGCCTTCGGCGAATAAAGGGCTTTTTGTATAAAAGTGAATTACACCTCCTAAAGCATCGCTGCCATACATAGTTGATGAAGGACCGAACAAAATTTCGGTACGATCAATCATTGCATTGTCAAGTGCAACCATATATTGATGGTGACCAGCCCTGTAGATGATATTATTCATTCGAATACCGTCAATTACCATCACAACCCTACTGGCTTCAAATCCTCGCAAAACCGGGCTCCCTCCTCCCAATTGACTTTTTTGTATAAATACTGAACCTGAACTTTGTATCAAATCAGCAGTGGTTTGAGATTGTGAGGCAGCAATTTGCGCCTGATTCATAATCTGTATTTGCTGTGCAACGGTTTTCTTTGTTTCAGCAAATTTATTGGCTGAAATAGTGAGCTCGTCAAGAGTTATAGTTTTAATTTTTGTTGTATCTGTTTTTTGCTGTGCAAAGGTTAGTTGAACACAATACACCAGCATTGCAATAAATGCAGCTATTTTTAATTTCATTTTTGTAAAGTTTTTTTATTAATAAATAATTATGAATACGTCGGTTACAACGTTTCATAAAAGAGAAATATTTACTTGTAAAGAACTAAACAATCTCAGGTGGAGGAAGAATAATCTTGTGGCAATGAGTAATAGTATTTTCTGAGAAATGATGTTTCAATGTTATGCTAAAATGAGAAACAAAATCATTACAGAAGATTCCATCCTGAATATAATCCAGTGATAGCAATTGAATTAATGTCTGAGGGATTTTGCTTTTTTTAGTATTATCCTGAGAAGCAAATAAATTTTTAATCTTACTAAGAACATTTTCTTCTTTGATATCATGTATTACAATCAGATTAACACTATCATTGGTAAAACTAAGAGATTTTATATCGTACATTTTCCCCTGATAGAAAAGCTCTTTATTATCTGTGATACTTTTTCTGTAATCAACAAGACTCATACTAAGATGCTCAACAGGTGTATCGCCTTTAATCATATTAACCTGCATGCTTATTTTAGCAGCATATTGCTGAGTTTTAAACAACAGAAAAAGTCCTCCCGATTGCAACATTAGGATTATTAATAACGATATGAAAATTATTTTCTTCAATGTTGTTTTATAAAATCTCGGCGAAATTAGAAAATATTGAAATTAAAATTCGACTACTCTAATTGATATTCATCAATAAAAAGGAATGAGCTCCATTATTCCCAACTTATCACGCTTATCCTCTTTTTCCCATCCATACGCACACTCAATGGTTTTTCAAATTCAACATGACGGAAAAATATGGTTTGTTTCAATAATTTCTGTTTTTTCAACACATCCCAGGCTATAAAACTTTTACCTATTTCGGGCTGCACAGAAAAATATCCAATATTCATTGAAGTAACATTGTGAAAGAAATGCGAACCGGAAGAAGCATCCAAAGGAAAATCTTCCAGACTGGTTTCGATGATAAAACGTGCATTTGAAATCTGAGGCCAGTTTACAGGTATGCCTATCCATTTATCACGGGTTCCCCAACGACCGGGACCAATCAGAATATATTTCCTGTCAAGCCCTATCATATAATGGTTTAAAGAATCAATTTCTGCAGCCATTTCTTCTGTGCGGCTTTTATCGAAAACATCAATGTCCACATAAATCACATCAGTAATATCATCAACCTTTCCGTTTCCCATAGATTTTTCGGCATACAACAGAATTTTGTTTTTATCCAATTCGTCCATTTTAATTCCATAATCCTGAGCATTTCCCAATAATGGCTTTATCTGCAATAAATAAA
>CAYYQJ010000286.1:0-4911 GCA_964473775.1 uncultured Bacteroidales bacterium
TCCCTGCGGACCGCCAAAACCACGAAAAGCAGTATTCGAAAAATGATTGGTTCGCCAGGCAGTTGCAGTTATTCTGATATCAGGAATGTAATAAGAATTTTCGGCATGAAGCATTGATCTTTCGAGTATTGCCATACTTAAATCGGCAGCATGTCCGGCATCAGCATTCAAATCAACTTCATAAGCCAGTATGTTTCCTTTTTCATCAAAACCAATTTTATAGGTAGAATAAAAAGGATGACGTTTGCCAGTTATTTTCTGATCGTCATCGCGAAACAAGTGAATTAAAACCGGAAGTCTGGTTTTATTTGCCAGCAAAGCTGCCCATGCAGCCACATGATTGCCCTGAGTTTCTTTGCCTCCAAAGCCACCACCCATTCGTTTTACTTCGCAAACCACATCTTTTGCCTGAACTCCCAGCACTTCGGAAACGATGGCCTGAGTTTCTGCAGGATTCTGACTAGAAGCATAAACCAACATTTCCTTGTCTTCGCCAGGTACACATAAGGCCGTTTGAGGTTCCAAATACCAATGTTCCTGAGCACCGGTGTGTAATTCGCCACGCAGAATATGAGTTGAATTGGCAAATCCATTTTGAATATCGCCTCTTTCAATCACACGGGTAGGGGCAATTTTACTTTGGTATTTAATGGCCGATGGAATATCTAAGATGGATGGCAATGGCTTATAACTGATTGAAATCAGCTTTTCTGCTTCTAAGGCAATGCTTTCATTTTCTGCTGCAATCAATACAATTGCCTGGCCAATACAATTTACTTCATCAACCGCCAGACAAGATTCGTCGTGAAATACAGGCCCCATCTGATTTTCGCCAGGAATATCTTTATAAGTAAGAATGGCATGAACTCCTTTTAGTTGTTGAGCTTTCGAAATGTCGCAATGGATGATTTGAGCATGTGGTTGGCTGCTATAAACCACTTTTCCATACAAAGTCCCATTATGAACGTTCATATCGTTGATGTAAACGGCCTGACCTGTTACATGTTTTTCGGCACTTTCGTGAGGCAGAAAACTATTTTTATCTTTTTTCATCCTAAATTCCTTCTGAGGTTTCATGATAAAATTTCAATAAGAGATTGCGGGCAGCCACCCTTCGGAATAGCTCACCTGAACGGGCATCTGATAGGGGAGTAAATTCGTCGTATAATATTTTGGCGGCTTCATCAATATGCTCCTTGGTCCAATCTTTATTTAAAAGATATTCTTCGGTTTTAACAGCCCGTTTTGTTACTGCGGCCATACCTCCAAAAGCAAGGATAATGTTCTTAACCGTTTTTATCTCCTCATCAAATTCAAGTCTGAATCCCGCACTGCAGGTAGAAATATCCATATCTTTCCGTTTGGAAATTTTATACGAACGAACGATACAATTTTCATCAACATAGGGTATCCCAATCGAAAAAATAATTTCATCTTTTTTAAGGGCTGTAGTATGATACGATAATATGAAATCGTTGATATGGATAATTCGCGAATCATTTTGATTGCAGGCAAACACAATCGCATTGTATGCCATCAACACCGGAAGCGAATCGCCAATAGGGGAGGCAGAGCCTAAATTGCCCCCAAGGGTTGCCAAACTTCGTATTTGCTTGGAACCAAATACCGAATACATATCATATAAGGCAGGAAATGGTTCTTTAGCAAATTCTTTTAACTCTTCGATAGTAGTGCCGGCTCCGACAGAAACACTTTCCAATGTTTCGGTTATGAAATTCAACTCTTTTACGCCCGAAATATCAATAATCTCCCTAAGTAGTTCATGTTTTTTACTAACTCTTAAACCATTATCGGTGTTTCCTGAAATAATGATTGCCTCAGGATATTTACTTTTCAACTCCAGAGTATCATCAATAGTAAAGGGTTTAAAATATTTCTGAGAATCGGTTTCAATAGTGATGCAAGTTTCGATATCTATTTGCCTAAGAAGTGTTTTTATATAAACTTTATTCCGATCAAAATGGTCTTCTTTCTTGTTATTACAGGCTTTTGCAGCCGCTTCGATGATGGGTTGATAGCCTGTGCATCGGCATAAATTTCCTGTGATGGCATCCAATATCAATTCTTTAGTGGCTTCCACATCACTTTTGTACAAGGCAAACAACGACATCACAAAGCCAGGTGTGCAATATCCGCATTGTGAAGCATAGGCTTCCACCATAGCTTGTTGAACGGGATGCAACTGCCCATTGGCCTCAGCTAAATTTTCAACAACTATCAATTGTTTTCCATGAATCATCGGAAGAAACACCAAGCAACTATCAACTGCTTTATATTTCAGTTTATTTCCGGATAATTCGGCCAACACCACGGTGCAAGCTCCGCAATCGCCTTCGCCACAGCCTTCTTTCACTCCTTTGAAGCCATTCAGGGAACGGAGGTATTTTAAAACGGAGGTGGTTGGCGAAATACCCGATTTGGCGAAATCAATCTCAATAATCTCGTTGTTAAAAACAAAACTAAGCTTGTTCATTTATTTGTCTAAAGAATTTTTTACATCAATCAATTTTGCCAATATGCTTATCGCAATTTCTTCAGGGGTTTCTGCATTCATTTTTATCCCGATAGGCATATCAATTTTATTGATTTCTTCTTCTGTAAATCCATGTTTTTCGGCCATATTCTTTTTTACTTCGGCCACTTTTCTTTTGCTGCCTATCATTCCTAAATAAGCAAAGGGTTTACGTGCCAGAGCTGTAACAATTTGTTCGTCATACTCATGCTTATGAGTAACAATCACAGAGAAAGTATTGCTATAAAATTTAAGTGTATCTGTTGCTGTAGCATAATCACTATAATTTTGGGCCACGGCACCGAATGTGATATCATTGAAAATTTCTTCACGATTATCAATTAAGGTAACCATAAAACCAAAACCCTGAGCATAACCTGCTAATTGTTTGCCTATATGACCTGCCCCAAAAATATAAAGGTCTGGCAGGCATTTAAGCGGTTCGAAATAAACTTCAACCTCACCGCCGCAATGCATGCCCAAATCTTCTTCTAGCTGATAAACTTTTTTTGTTGGGATTCCTGATTTCATTATCTCCAATGCATCACTGATGGCTTGAAATTCAATACTTCCACCGCCTATGGTTCCTATTATTTTACCATCGGGGAGCACAATCATTTTCGAACCGGCTTTGCGAGGCGCCGAACCGCTGGTATGTGTTATTATACAAAGAACTGCTGCCTGGCAATCGATGATAACTTTTTCTATTTGTGAGTATATATCCATGGTTATATTTTTTATTCAAAAGTAGTGATTTTTTTTAATGCCGTAAATGTTGCAGCGTATTTTTTTGTTTTTGGGATGATTTGTTTTAGAATAACTGATTGGTTAAGTGTTTAAACTATTCGAGGTTTTGAATAATTGATTTTGATTTTATAAAGCCTTTTTAAAGACTATCCTAAGCAGATTGCAATCTTAATCAGAGAAATTTGGTTCATAAATAAACCATTTTAAGCCATAGGAAGTCTAGTTTACGAAACAGAAAGGCGAGCTTTCTAAACAGAAAAGCAAACTTTTTAAACAGAAAGGCAAGCTTTCTAAACAGAAAGGCAAGTTTTCTAAACAGAAAGGCAAGTTTTCTAAACAGAAAGGCAAGTTTTCTAAACAGAAAAGCAAGTTTTCTAAACAGAAAGGCAAGCTTTCTAAACAGAAAGGCAAGCTTTCTAAACAGAAAAGCGAGGCAAATATAGCCTTAAACCTGGAACTCAGAATAAATATTTTTCAATCTTTAAATGGATAGAAATGTGTAATTTTGGCATCATTTTCTTGAAAATAAAATGATATTTAGGTTCTTCAGAATCCGGATTCTTCAATCTTTAAATCAAATCTTATGAAAATAAAAATCCTACTCCTGTTATTATTTCTGATTCCTCTCAGAATGATGGCTCTAACAGGCTATAATTATGGCGACACACTTACAAATATGGCACTTTCTGGCTTGAAAATCCGTTCCGAACCTGGTGGTAGTAATGTGGTTGGCAAGGTTCCTTATGGAGGCAAGGTGATTGTCTGTGCCAAGCCCTGGGGGTTTGCTGATGAGTTGCTTCCTTATGAAACCGAGGGGATTAAAGGCGGTTGGGTTAAAATTAAGTTTGAAAATATCAGTGGGTTTGTATTTGATGGATTTCTGAGCACTTTGCCTGCTCCTTTAATGAAACACCGAAGTTTAAAAGAATATGCTGATGCTTGTTTTACACGATGCGGAAAAAAGAGTGCATGGTTTCACGATTCAGAAGGATTATCACTCACCGATTCTGTAGGTTTTTATCTCTATAAAGGAAATTATCTGGTTTTAGAAGAAAGATATGGGTATGAAGAGTATAATGAAACGCTTACAATTCAATGTGTTTCGGCCGAAGAGAGCTACTTAATTGCTCGTAATATTTATAAATATGAAATTGATACTTTAATATCCAATTTAAGAAATCATCCTGAGAAAACAGGAATCTCATCACAAGCGGATATTGAAAAGAAAATTCTGGAAATCACCACTTTTTATTTTAAAGATGGGAAATATGAGTGGGTATTGGCCGATGATGGTTGTTTTGATATCATCACTGTGGTCCAACTTTCATCCAATATCTTTAAAATAATGCGTTCGATGGGGTGTTGAGAAAACCATATTGTAACACAAACGTCCTACATAAAACTTTTTTTATACCTTTGCATATTATCTGTTTTATGCGCCGTTATTTTGCTGTTTTATTAATTGTAATTCTGTTTATTCCTGCCTATTCTTATTCGCAGACGAATAAATCCAATCATTTTGCCTCAACATCGGTTTTGGCTGATGGCGAGTGGTTTAAAATTGCCACCACCAAAGATGAGATCGGAAGAGCGTCGTGTAGGGAAAGAGTGTTCAGAGCAGTGTAGAGATC
>CAYYQJ010000287.1:0-4881 GCA_964473775.1 uncultured Bacteroidales bacterium
ATAAACTCCCATCTTTGATTGCTTTAGAAAAACAAATTAAAGAAAACAAACATTTGCCCGGTATTCCATCAGCAAAAGAAGTTAGTGATAATGGTGTAAAATTAGGGGAAATGCAGAAACTAATGATGGAAAAAATTGAAGAGTTAACCTTATACGTAATTGAACTCAACAAACAAAATCAGAAGATGCAACTAGAACTTGATGCTCTTAAAAATCAATAGCCAATACCAAAAAGGAATATTATGAAAACACAAATAATAAAGGGTTCAAATATTTGCAGCATCTTTTTCCTGATGGCAAGTATTATGTATTCTGTTCTTTCGTGGGGGCAGCAAAATAAAACTCAGGACAAACTAATTGCTTCCAATGTTAACAAAAATATGGAAACCGAATGGGTTTATTTTAATCCAGGCCTGAAAATGGGAGCTGAAGAGCTTTTCGAAAAACAAAAAGCTAATTTTCGTTTAGGTTCTGATGATAAGATGATTATTAAACGAAAAGAAACCGACGAAATAGGATACACACATACCAAGTTTTATCAATATTACAGAGGTGTTAGAGTAGAGTGTGCCGAGTATGTTGTTCATGAAAAAAATGGGATTATTGAAAAAGCGAATGGCATTCTTATCAGGAATATCAACGTAGATGTTACTCCACAGTTATCCGAATCACAGGCCTTATCCTCAGCCTTAAATTATATAAATGCTGAAGAATACTTATGGCAAAATGCCAATGCCGAAGATCTGCTGAAAAAGCAAAATAAGGATGTAAAAGCAAGCTATTATCCTAAAGGAGAACTTGTGATTACGGGTTCTACATTTTTTAATTCTTTTGTTGCTGCTGATTTGCATTTGTGTTGGGCATTTGACATCAATTGTTTAAAACCCACAGAGGCTTACAGGGTATTTGTTGATGCAAAAACAGGAAAAACTCTTAGAACACAACCATTAAGCTCATCATGTAGTCCTGGTTCCGGATTTACTGTTTGGCACGGTGTTGTAAATATAAATACCTATTGGGATGGTACTAATTATAACCTTTTTAACGATTGTACTTCAACCTTGT
This sequence comes from uncultured Bacteroidales bacterium, assembly GCA_964473775.1. Taxonomy (GTDB): domain Bacteria; phylum Bacteroidota; class Bacteroidia; order Bacteroidales; family CAIWKO01; genus CAIWKO01. The sequence continues at coordinate 1,066 of CAYYQJ010000287.1, forward strand.
ATAGTGTTTGGGATCATCAGGGAGGCGGCACCCCTATTCCTTATACAGATGCTGATAATAATTGGAACACCTTAAATTCATACCAGGATGGTGGTGTTGAAACCATGTGGGCTGTAGGCAAAATTTTGGATTATTATTCGTTAAAACACAATCGCAACAGTTGGAATGGAACCGGAGGTGCTGTTTTTGCATTCAATAATTCTTTAATATCAGGCAGTAGCAATAATTCTTGCTGGCACTGCGAGGGCAATGTTATAACTTTGGGAGGCGGTAATAGTTCTTCCAGTAATGACGACTGGAATACTATTGATGTGGTTGGCCACGAATTTACACATGGAGTTGTTCAGGAAACTGCCGGACTTAAATATTTATATGAGAGTGGGGCACTGAACGAATCCTTTGCTGATATTTTTGGGACTTGCATTGAAAGGTTCGCGGAAGCTGATTTAAATTTTATGACTCCTGACTGGACTCTGAATGAGGACAGAGGTGATACTATCAGAGATTTTACAAATCCTAATAGATTTCGTGATCCTGACACTTATTATGGAAACTTTTATAAACTTGATACCGCAGATAATGGCGGAGTACATACTAATAGTGGTGTTCAAAATTATTGGTTTTATCTGCTTTCAGTAGGGGGCACCGGGAGAAATGACAATAATGATCCATTTCAGGTTTCAGGAATTGGAATAGAAAAAGCGGCTAAAATAGCCTATAGAAACCTCACTTGTTATTTAAATCCATTTGCAACTTTTGCAGCATCAAGAGAAGGGTCCATTCAGGCAGCTATTGATTTGTACGGAGCTTGTTCAAACGAGGCTATTCAAACTGCCGAAGCATGGTATGCAGTCGGGGTTGGAATGTCGGAGTCATATTATAATAATGCGGCTAGTGGAACATTTTCAGGTACCTATGATGCAGTAAATACTTTGAATGTGGAGAATGGAACAGTTTACTCAGGCTATAGTGCAACATTTCAGGCTGCCAAAAAAGTAAGTGTGAAACCCCCTTTTAATGCAAATTCGGGTTCTTCAACTGAATTTAAAATAAACCCATGTAGCGTTACAATGGAAAATTTACCTCCCCATCCATAATATTCTTAACGTTACCGCTGTACTGCTATTTAATAACCAAAAATATAAATTAATACCAAATAAAAACCTTTTGTTTATGAAGCCTTTTAGTCCTTTTGTAATTTCAATTAAAATGTATTGACTTTGCAATCGAAGGATTAAGCCTTTTGACAATAAAAACAAAAATTAGAAACGAATATAATCTCACATTAATAAATGATATTATGAAAAAGATTGTAATGATATTAAGCTTTATCTTACTGAAAACCTTAGTTCAGGCTCAGGTAACTCCCACCGTGATAAACACAATGGGAGGCAGTGCACAATATGCCGGAGGATATCTGGCTTTTTCGGTTGGAGAACCCATAATTGGTACATCATCAACAAATAATACTACCCTTACACAAGGTTTTCTACAAACCTGGAAAGCCCTTTCCAAACAAATGGCAGTTAAGCTTTTTTTGGAAGGCTTGTATGCAGGCGGTGGTATGATGAATCAGGCACAAGATATTTCAAACCCCAAATTTGGTGCAGGTATTGCCGATAAAGTCACGGTTGAATTGCATGAATCTACTGCACCATACGGAGTGGCCTATACTTTTGCAGATGCTGATTTGAATACGAATGGAAGTGTTACCATCAATAACTTGCCAGCCAATATTTCAGGTTCGTATTATCTGGTAATCAAACATAGAAACAGTGTTGAAACCTGGAGTAATGATGTAGTAGATTTTAATGTTCCGGGTAGTTTTACTTATGATTTTACCACTGCGGCTTATAAAGCCTACGGCAATAATCAGAAATTGATGTCAGGCGATATTTTTGCAATATACGGAGGCGATGCAGTGCAGGATGGCATTGTAGATGGTTCGGATATGGCAGCTATTGATAATGCCAGTACTGCAATTCAAAAAGGTTATTTCCCTGAGGATATTAATGGAGATGGAATTGTAGATGCAACAGATATGGCGCTGGTTGATAATAATTCAACGGCGGTGGTGCAGATGAAAAAACCTTAGAGAATTAGGTAATTGAATTATTGAATATTTGGAATTGACACTCCCGACTTTGGTCTTCCAACTTTCCTACTTCAACTTCAGATTAAACTCCGGAAAATCGAAATCCAATCCCCACTTAGCAGCCATTTCAATGATGCTGAAGTTTACATTTTCTTTGATTTTGGTGTACAAAGTAGAATCAATACCATTCACAAAATAAACCACTTCTATTTTGTAAGCATTCTTTTCAATATCCAAAAACGCAACCGTGCAATCCTGAGTAGTTTCAGGTAGCGCATCCACAGTGTTTTTAAGCTCCCGCATAAACTCTTTTATCTTGTCTGCGGGTGATACCTGACTAAAATACAAGTGCATCAACACCCGTTGCATATTGCGTTGTGTAAGGTTGATTAATTGCGAATCCACCAATTTCTTGTTAGGTATGGTAACATATTTTTTATCCAGCGTTCTGATGCGCGTACTTCTGAATCCAATTTTTTCTGCATTCCCGGTGATATCATTGGTTTGAATCAAATCGCCTACCACAAAAGGCTTATCCATAAAAATGGTAAAAGAACCAAACAGATTTTCCAGAGTTTCTTTAGCTGCAAGTGCGATGGCTAAACCTCCAATGCCGAGACCTGCTACAATAGAGCCTATGTTCAACCCAAATACCGTTCCCAGAATGATAAATATCCCGAAAATCAGTACGGTAATTTTAATCATATCCACAGCAAACGAAATCAATTGCTCGTTCATAGGACGTTCTTCCAGCGAAATGCGTTGTTTAAATACCTGACCAAAGAAATCAACTATTTTTAAAAATATCCAGATGATATTAGAAATAAAAACCGTGGCATATACTTTTTCGAGTATCATTCGCAAACCAAAGTGTGTTGAACCTACCAAATGCCATTCGTCAGGAAAGGTGATGTAATCGCAAGCTACATAAATAAAAATCAACATAAACAGCAAACGAAACGGCCGTCTCACCATTTTGTAGAACATTTGTATGCCTACACCGTGTGAAGATTTTTTAAGGAGTCGATAAATTATGCGCCCTGAAAGATTTGCCAGCAGCTTATTGAAAATAATACCAAACAGAATAAAAGCCAGAAACCAGATGTAATGAGAAAAAGTATTTCCCAGAAAAGATTGGTATAATAAATCATTAAAATTGTTCATAATTTAGAATTTTAAACCGTTATAAATAGCTCCCCCACAATTATTGTTTTCGGCACCGGTTACACTTTTTAAGCAATTAGTTTCGTTTCTAAAGCGCAAAACACCTAAGAAAGCAAAAATAAGAGCTTCTTTAAAATCAATAATTTCGTCAGTAGGTTTGATTAAGTTGTAACCTAAAATGGCATTTAATCTTGTTATAAGAAATTTATTATGAACGCCTCCACCGGTAATTAAAATGTTTTTTGCATTGCGCCCCTTTATTTCATTAGCAATTTGAAAAGCAATATGTTCTGTAAATGTGCGAAGCAAGTCGGCAGTTTCTAATTGGCTTTTGGCAATTAAAGGCAATATGTTGCTATGTACCCATTCAATTCCCAGAGATTTGGGTGGATCTTGTGAGTAATATTTATGTTGATTTAGCTTAATAAGTAGTTGGTTGTTAATTTTTCCTTTTTTAGCAATTTTTCCATCTTTATCATACTCCAGTCCTGATTTTTGTGCCAGTAAATTCAAAATAGTATTGACAGCGCACACATCAAAAGCTACTCTTTTATTGT
>CAYYQJ010000288.1:0-4865 GCA_964473775.1 uncultured Bacteroidales bacterium
TGCTAAACCGTTTACTTATAAAATGCTTATTTGCTAAATGCCTAAATCAATAAATAAAATACCAACTTTATGAAATTATTGTTTAAATTTATCGTCTTTTTACTTTTAATTTTTCTTTCTTCTAGATGTTTTTGTCAAACACCATCGGATGCTGAGTTAAAACGTTATATTCAAGATTTAAGCGTTTTATTAGAATGTTGTTCTAAAACGCCGCCATGTGAAAATACAAATGCAAACTTTTGTGCAGATAAATATGAAGAGCGAGGTGCTGCAAAATTTTTGCTTAAGGATTATACTGGAGCAATTCAAGATTGCAATAAAGCCATTCAGCTTAATAATAAATTAGGCTCAGCATATTTAACTCGTGGACTTGTATATTATGATATGGGCGATGTGAAAAATGCATGCATTGATTTTCAAAAAGCACAGGAATTAGGGAATCCTTCTGCAACAATGGCAATACAAAAATGTTGCAAATAAAATTTAATTGGCAGCAATTGAAACCGCTGTACTTTTATATTTAAACAATCTCCGCATACCTATAATTCATCAGATGCCCCAAAGTCTTCAGATGAATTCCCAGTTGGCTTTAGGCTATAATAATGTTTATTAGTGCGACGTTCGGCGGCGGTTGAAACCGCCGTCAATCTATTTCTTCTTAATTTCAGGCTCTCTCCTCCTTTCCATCAATCCCCCCCCCACCATCAATTTCGCACCAAATAAAATTCTCCCCTTTTCAATAAAATTTTCTATTTACACAATATTATAATTGGTAGTTTTTTTCTTTTTCCATCATCAGAAAAGACCATCATCACATATAGTAGGTATGTATAAACTGCCAAAAAGTCAGTTTTTCAGGAAATATGTAATTACATTTTTAGCAAAAAATGTAGCTTACGGTATAATGTAAATTACCTTTTTGCCAAAAAATACAGTTTACGGCCTACATGTAATTACATATAGGGCAAAAGTAAAAGTTTACAGCATTTATGTAATTACATATTGAGCAAAAACTATAGTTTTTATTAAAACTGTAATTACATTTTATGACAAAACTGCGTCTTTTGCCAAAACTGTAATTACCTTTTCTGTAAAAGCTAAATTTTCGTGCCAATATGTAATTACCTTTTTAGTGTAAGCTACATTTTACAGACAATATGTAATTACAGTTTTTAAGATGTCAGGAGTTTTCAGGCAATAGGTAATTACTTTTTTTAGCGCATCTACATTTTTTTGCCAATAGGTAATTACCTTTTAAGCGGAAGCTGAATCTTTGTGCCAATAGGTAATTACATTTTTATTGGAAGCTGTATAATAATCATGTTACGAAATCATCATTTTGAATAAATAGTCCTTTTTATTTATGCTTTAAAAAATTTTTTACATTTTAATATATTTGCTATTCAGCGTGTTAAATCATTGTTGATAAATATCATTAAAAATAATTCTTCCATGTAAAATTAAATACCGTAATTAGTACAAATTTTTAATAATTGTGTTATGAGAAAAGAAGGTTTTCAAGGATGTTCGAATCCATTCGAGATACCTATGAATGTTAGCATTCCAAATTCGGTAGGTATCGTTAGGTATCATTTAATACGTGCTGAGGCACATAAAGGTGATAGTCCACTAATTTTAGCCATGTATAATGATTTTTCGGTTCCTGCAAATCAATACATCGATCTTTTTGGCGACCGCACAGGCGACAAATCAACACAGGTGATATTGACCGATATTTTTAAATTAGAATTTAAAGATATGTCTAAAAATCTTAAAAAATTCAATCAACTTACGCTTGATGTGCTTGATGTTGATTCGGATGACTATAGATTGATTTGGGGGTTTAACCGCAATCGTTTTTATAAAGGTTCGTACGAATCGCGCTTAGCCGCTTTGGCAGGTTTGGCAAAAATTATGGCAGATAAAAATGTACCTCTGGGTGCAACGGCTGTATTGGATTACAGGACAGATATTATTAACAAACATAATGCTCAACAGGTTGGTATGGATTTGGTGGGCAATGATACGGGGGCAATGTATGCCTTGAATCATATATTAACCAAAAAACTTAATAAAAATCGCGGGGTTTTGTTTTCACTTTATGGTGATGATGATGATTGCGAAGATAAAGTAAAAAAGTTTTATCCGCTTAATCTGTTAGGAAGTCGTTCTGAATTTGGTCATAATCAACTGATAGTGCCTCATAGCGATTTTCGCAGGGTTTGCATTCATTTACCTAAAGAAGGAGAAACCCTTGATGTTTTGGCAACTGGTGGAGATGCCTGGATTGCATTAGGCGATAATGCCAATAATCCAATAACTTCGGGTTTTCTGGCAAAAGACGGTGTTCAAACCAAAGGTTTAAAATTTGATGCTTTAGGTGATATTACCAAAAAATTTATCATGGCCACCAATGTAAGCCTAAGCAATTCGTGTGATTTGATTCTTAATATCAATAAAGCGAAAAAATAATTGGTGATTGGTGATTGGTGATAAGTCATTAGAATACGTAATTCGTAATTCGTATTTAAATTCTTAGTGTTCCTTAGTGCCCTTAGTGTCTAAGTGGTCTCTTATTCCTAACCCCCTACTGTTAATAAATTTCCTCCTCTCCTACCTCCATATCCATAAAAATATTTACTTTAGTGCTTTATTTCAATTGAGATTATGAAAGTATTCGAAATTACAGGAGGAAAGCCGCTGAAAGGCGAAATAACTCCACAGGGTGCTAAAAACGAAGCCTTACAGGTTATATCTGCCACGCTGCTTACTTCAGAAACCGTTACCATCAGCAATATTCCTGATATCAATGATGTGAACAAACTGATTGAATTGCTGGCCGATTTGGGTGTTGAAATCCATAAAATATCAGGCGATACCTATTCTTTTAAGGCCGATAATATTAAGATGAATTACCTTGCGTCGAAACGTTTTCTGGAACAAACCACCAGTTTGCGTGGCTCGGTGATGTTGATAGGTCCGTTATTGGCGCGTTTTGGTAAAGCATTTATGCCCAAACCGGGAGGCGATAAAATTGGTCGCCGCAGGTTGGATACACACATCATAGGCTTTCAGAATCTGGGTGCTACCTTCGATTACGATTACATCAATAATGTGTACACCATTTATGCCGACAAGCTGCAAGGCTGCGAAATGTTGCTCGACGAGGCTTCGGTGACGGGTACTGCCAACATCATTATGGCTGCCGTTTTTGCCAAAGGCATCACCACCATCTTTAATGCCGCCTGCGAACCCTATATTGTGCAACTTTGTTTGATGCTGAACCGAATGGGAGCCAACATTCAAGGGGTAAGGTCTAATTTGCTTACCATTGAAGGCGTGGAGACTTTGCATGGCTGCGAACACCGTTTGTTGCCCGATATGATTGAAATCGGAAGTTTCATCGGGCTGGCTGCCATGACAAAATCGGATATTACTATTAAGAATGCCGGTTACCCTTATCTGGGAATGATTCCTGATGTTTTCAAACGCTTGGGAATAAAAATGGAACTGATTGGTGATGATATTCATATTCCTGCTCAGGACGAATACGAAATTGAAGGTTATATTGATGGTTCTATTCTAACCATAGCCGATGCCCCCTGGCCGGGTTTCACCCCCGACTTAATCAGTGTGGCATTGGTAGTTGCCACTCAGGCCAAAGGAAGTGTGCTGATACATCAAAAGATGTTCGAAAGTCGTTTGTTTTTTGTAGATAAACTGATAGATATGGGGGCAAAAATCATTCTCTGCGACCCTCATCGTGCCACTGTGATAGGATTAAACCGACAATATCCCTTGAGGGGTATTTCCATGTCGTCGCCTTATATCAGAGCCGGAGTATCCCTGTTGATAGCAGCTTTATCTGCCGAAGACAAAAGCACCATTCATAACATAGACCAGATAGACCGCGGATATCAGGATATAGATGGCCGGTTAAGAAAACTGGGAGCGGAAATTGTGAGAAAATGATTGATAGGCATTGGTCATTGGTCATTGGTCATTAGTCATTAGTCATTAGTCATTGGTAATTACTTCTGACTTCTGACTTCCGACTTCCGTCTTCCAACTTCCAGCTTCCGACTTCCGTCTTCCGTCTTCCAACTTTTAATTTCTTCTTTCTTCCTCCTTCATGTCAGATTTAATTTGTAACTTTGTTTCTTATTAAGAATGGATATAAATTAATATTCGATGGAAGAAAATTCAAACAAACTGCTTAACGACTTAACTCAGAGCGAATATAAATACGGTTTTTTTACGGATGTGGAAATGGATTCGGCTCCGAAGGGCTTAAATGAGGATATCATACGTTTTATCTCTAACAAGAAAAACGAACCCGAATTTATGCTGGAGTTTCGTTTGAAAGCTTATGCAAAATGGCTGACCATGAAAATGCCTGAATGGGCACATCTGAAAATACCACCAATTAATTATCAGGATATCATTTATTATGCTGCTCCCAAACACACCAAGAAATTAGGTAGTCTGGACGAAGTGGACCCTGAATTATTAAAAACCTTTGAGAAACTGGGCATACCATTGAACGAACAAAAAATCATGTCGGGTGTGGCAGTAGATGCTGTTATCGATAGTGTTTCGGTTAAAACCACCTATCAAAAAGTGTTGGAAGAAAAAGGAATTATTTTCTGTTCTATCTCCGAAGCGGTGCAAAACCATCCTGATTTGGTAAAAAAATATTTGGGCTCGGTGGTTCCTGTGGGCGATAATTATTATGCTGCGCTCAATTCGGCGGTATTTACTGATGGTTCTTTTTGTTACATTCCCAAAGGCGTTCGTTGCCCCATAGAATTATCCACCTATTTTCGCATCAATGCAGCCAACACCGGACAGTTTGAGCGCACCTT
>CAYYQJ010000289.1:0-4863 GCA_964473775.1 uncultured Bacteroidales bacterium
CTGTTGCAGGAGACCATGAATAGGTGCTTCCACCCGAAGCATTTAACTGAGTGCTGGCACCTGGACAAATAGTAACATCCGGCCCTGCATCTACAATAAATACGCCTGTTCCTGCCGAAATAACATAATCACAAACATCACCGGCATTGCCATCTATCATTAAATAATAAGTCTGACCAATAGTTAAACCAGTTGCGGTGACAGTACCGGTTACTGGAGTTCCCGGGTTATAGCAGTTTGAAACAGCGGTATAAGTGTAGCAATCAGCAGTTGAATATATTTCCATTTGTATCCCATAATTCATGGTACAATTGCTAACCACAACGTTTAAAGTGGCAGTAGTTGCATCAGCTACAAACTTTAACCACGAATTATTTTCTATAGAACCACAGAAAATTGCTCCTAGCGGAGTAGAGTTTTCATCACTAGCATCAGTGGGGCTCACTACATATCCATAGGTGGAGCTTGTGTTTCCACAATATCCGTTTAAGTTGCAAATAGGAACCGCATTTGAACAATAATCGCCCGCAGGTGTACTGTTTAAACATTGCGCTCCGGCGACTACACAGATATCGAAATTTTCACCTGTGCCTCCATTTGCAGTCCAAACTCTTACATAAACCGTTGACCCTGGATTTAAAGAAGAGTTGTTTATCATTGGCATAGTGCCATTACTGCTATCATCGGCATCACATTCAATTTCAGTTAAACTGGTGCATGGACCATAATAAATAGCCATGCTTGCATCATAACTACTGTTGGCACCCTGAGTGTCAAAAATTAAATGTCCTGATGCCGGAACCACTACCTGAAACCAAACATCACCACCGGCATACCCACCACAGGATGGGGTTGGGGCAGTGGTTGATGCCGAGGCCCCCGCTGTTGTAAAAGTTGACCAGGTACAGGATGCCTGAGGTGTAAGAGAAGTAGCACCTGAACAATCATCGTTTACAGGCTGAGCAAAGATTTGAATTGAAAACAAAAAACCAAACAGAAAAAACAAAAGTTTGCTGAGGTTTTTTTTACTGTTTAAATAAGTAACGATTGTATTCATGATTAATGTTTTTTTTATAATTTGCCTTTTTAGAGTACCAGATTAATGTTGATAAATCATTCCCTAAAAAGTGTGCTAAAATTAGAAATTAATTTACTATTACATAATAAAACGTAAAAAAAATTATTGAGGTGTCCAATTAGTTACTTATTTTAATCATTTGATAAGTAATAGGATTAGAAGAAATCATTCTTTCAATAAGTTTATGAAAGATTGTTTGCTTATAAATTGAACGGTTTAATCTATAACTATATTCATCAAGATATTTTTGGATATGTTCCTCGTGTACCCATGAATATACGCTTCGCAACCATGCCTTTATTTGATGAACAATGTTATGAAACTGTTTCATACTATTCCCTTTATCGCTGTATTTATCAACAATATTGAATTCCTTTTGTAAAGGTTTATATCCTGACCATTTATCAGTAAGTACTTTTGCATCATGCGAAATATGCTTGTCAAATATTCTTCTTAAAGAACGACTTGAATAATCATCAATCTTCATGAAATAGCCTCTACTAATTTTTCCATTACCAGTTAAGGATAAAGCACCAACTATCTTCTTTTTTTTTACATCACTACTTCGACCTTGTTTAAGATTTTCTTTGCCTCCAAAAACAAATTCATCAACTTGAACTTCTCCTTCTATAAGTTGTTTTTGACTGCTTTGCATGGCTGTTCTTACTCTATGCATAAATGCCCATGCAGTGGTTCGACTTATACCATATCGTTTTGCAATTTGTGAAGCAGATAAACTCTTCGTTGTTGCACTCATTTCAAAAACAATCATAAATGCCTTCCTTGTTCCAAATCTCAGCTTGTGAAAGATTGTGTTTGCAGTTGGACTATCGATGTGATGACAACGATTACAATCACGTGCTAAGTTTAATTTCCTGATTGTAAACTTATCATGACCACATTTAGGACAAGTAAATCCTTTGCTCCATTTAATGGAAGCCAAATAACTTAAACAGTCAAGGTCTGTTTTGAAGGTATCTGTAAACTCAAGTAAATTTTCTCCTTTATAAATCATTAGCTTAAAATTTCTACAAAGATAAGTATTCAATTGAACACCTCAAAAAAATTATTTCCTGAGTTGGGATTTCATTTTTTTTTACGTTCTAAGGTGCATTTTATAATTTCAGAAAACCAAACAATTTATTTTTAACTGTTTGCTCTTTTTCCAATACTGTCAATCCATGCCCTGATTCAATATGTACACTAAATTGCCATTCAGGATTGGCTTCAAGAAATTCAAATATGGCAGCTTTCATTCCAGGTCGGCCATCAAATGGATTCACCATTCCAAAGGTTTCGGTATTATTCATGATAATCCATTTATTCACTTGTTTGTGATGGTGATTTAATTCTGCTTTTATCTGTCCATACCAATGATCGGTATCAATAAAAAGCATATCCGTTTTTTTGATTTTTGTGTTCAGGTTTTCTTTGGTTATCAGTCGGAAATAAACGCCATCTTTTTCTGCGGCTTGTTTTATCTTTCGGGCATTTGGACTTACATTAATGTTATAGGAATACACCTTTTTGCAGCCCGAAAACAAAAACTTTATCGTTGAGCATCCTGTTCGGATACCAAGTTCGGTTACAACTTTGCATTTAGAAGCATAATCGGCAAGTATTTCCAAGTGTGGTTTCACCGATTCATCGCGAAATTCTTTCGCGCCCTTGTTTATTTGGGTTAAAATTTTAGTCAGTTCCTTTTTATTGCTATCCATAATAAAACAAAATTAATAACTTGTCATCTTTTAGATTTCTGATCCTAATAAATAATGCAGCTCTGTTTTTTAATTAGATGACAAAAATAACAAATAATATTTAAGCAAGGCATTTGCTGTAAATTTCTTTTTTGAAGGCGGGGGAACTATAATTGATCAGACATTTTTAAATCATGATAATTGCAATTAAAACGACTTTTATATTCTATTTATCAGAGATTAACCCATATTTTTATCAATTTTTAGTTCTAAATTCAAATAATTCGACAATTGTATCGTTAATATTCCATACTAATTTAAAACATTTTATATGAAACTTATTGATTCTCCGATTGCTTTCCGCGAAATGATTTATTCTTTTCAACCAATTCGTATTGTTCTTACAGCTTATGAACTTGATGTTTTTAGTCAAATCGCACTTATTGGTAACACCGCCGAAGAAGTGGCTGCTGCCATAAACTCCAATCCTCGTGCCACCGAACGCTTGATGAATTCCCTTTGTGCCATTGGTTTTTTAGGTAAAAACGACGATCTTTACTATAATTCGGCTTTTACTGCTAAGTTTTTATCCAAAAAAAGTCCTGATTATTTACGTGCTTTTCATCACACACTCAATATGTGGGATACTTGGTCGACACTTACCGAGGTGGTGAAGACCGGAAAATCGCAGCGCGATAAAGTTCCTTCACGCAAACGCGAAGATTGGTCAGAAGCTTTTATTGGTGCTATGCACGAAAGGGCTGCATTGAACGCTAAAGATGTGATTACGAAAATACCTCTCCGAAATAGTCATAAAATGATTGATATTGGCGGAGGTTCTGGGGTGTATTCTATGGAATTTGTTCGCCTTAATGAGCAAAACAATGCTACTGTTTTCGATTTACCGGGCATTATAGATATCACCCGTAAGTATGTTGACGAAGAGGGATTAAGTGGCAAGTTTTCTTATCTTTCAGGCGATTATAATCATGACGATTTTGGCAAGGGATATGATGTTGCATTTTTATCTGCTATTGTTCATATCAATTCGTATGATGAAAATCAAAGCTTGATTAATAAATGCTACAATTCTTTGAATAATGAGGGATTATGTGTGATTCAGGATCATCTGATGAGCGAAGATAGAACGCATCCTTATGCCGGAGCTTTGTTTGCAATCAATATGTTGGTGGGTACCGAAAGTGGGGATACTTATACGGAAGGTGAAATTACCGAATGGTTGACACATGCAGGTTTTAAAGACATCATCCGTATTGAAACTTATAATAATGGAATGATGATTGGAAGGAAAAGGGTGTAGAGTTTAGGATTGATAACATATTCCTGACGTGTGAAGTCGCATGCGCGACCGTTGAAATCGCATGCGCGACGTTTGAAAGCATATTCTCTCGTGCAGAAGTCATATTCTCTTGTTCCGAAGTCGTATGCATGACGTTTGAAAGGGCATGCACGACTGTTGAAGGTGGTGTTTGACGTTTGAAAGAATATTCTTCATCTTCGAAAGCATATTCTTTACAAACTAAGGCGTCCGCGTCACCATTGAAGTCGCATGCTCGACAGATGAAGTTGTCCGTTTGACGTTTGAAAGGATATTCTTCATCTGTGAAAGCATATTTTTTACAAACTAAGACGTGCTAAAGTTTGTTAATTAAAGTGTGGAGCTAAGTTCGCCAGTCTCCGCTTTCTTTTATCAGCTTAATTAATTCATCAAGAGCTACGGATTCGTCTATGTTTTTAAGAACGGCGGTTTTGCCTTTATAAAGATTCACCTTTTTATTGCCCGAACCTACATAGCCATAATCGGCATCGGCCATTTCGCCCGGACCATTCACAATGCAACCCATCACCGCTATTTTGAGATGTTTAAGATGAGATAATTTTTCGGTGATTTTCTGTAAAACTGATTCTACATTATAAGCCGTGCGGCCGCAAGTGGGGCAGGCAATAAACTCGGCCTTCACACGCCTCAAGCCCATGGCCTGAAGAATGGAAAACATAAGTTCGGGCAGATGTTTTCGATGTTGAGGGGCATCAATGCAAATACCGCAAATGAGCCCGTCGGTGAGA
>CAYYQJ010000290.1:0-4854 GCA_964473775.1 uncultured Bacteroidales bacterium
ATCGGCAGGCATGGGCTGAGCATAAGAAATCTGCCCGCATAAAATCAACAACATAAGAACCTGTGTTTTCATCTTTACTTGTTTTTATCCGCTTTTTCTTTTTTGATGACTCTGACACCCGAAATAATCAATACAAGCGAAATTATGCTGAAAAGCAGCCCGCCGATACGGAAATTTACGAATAAATCGATGATGCCGAAGATAATTCCAATACCCAAAGCGATGGTGATGGAATAAAAGATAAAGTAGTTTAATAATTGAATGTTACGGCTTGTTTTTCGGGGACGACTGTAAGTTTGCTGTTGTGCGCGGCGGCGATAATAATCGGCATCGGCAGGATGACGACGACGGATATCCACAGGTTCGGAATCAATCAATTGTCCGTATTTTAATTTAAAATCGTATTTACGGCGCAACTCAGGGTCGATTAAAGTTTGATAAGCCAGATTGATTAACTGAAAAACCTCCACCGCCTTTTCATCATTATTTACATCGGGATGATACAGTAAAGCCTTTTCTTTAAACGCCTTTTTTATCTGATCAGCATCGGCATCAGGCGAAAGAGAAAGGATTTTATAATAATCAGGAAACATTCTTAATTAATAATGAATAATTTATAACGAATAATTAAAGTGGGCATGATTAAAACCTGGTACCGCTTCCAATGACCTATGACCAAACAATGACCAATGACTAATGACCAATGACCATATACCCTCACTCATAAATAATTTTACCCTTTCCTTTATTAATAATTTTACCTCCTTTATTTACTATTATTACGCCTTTCTTAATAATTAAGTTCGAATTGTTTTTCAATATTATTTTTGATCCTTTGCCTAATAATAGCTGACTTGAAGGCTCTAAAATTAATGTGCTCCCATTATCAATTATAATTTTTGATTTGGGAAGAAGTTCTATTTTTGAAGAAGCCCGGGCAGTAAAAGTGGTGAGCGGTGCGAAGAAACCTGAAGCACTATCTCTGGATAATTGATTGGGCGTATAGTTTTTATCCAGTGTAATGGTTTTACTTTTATTAAGTTTCAGTTCTTCATTTAAAATTATGCTTCCTGTCCATCGCACATTGTTTTTAACCGTGTAATCATCCCAACGAATATGAACCTCGAAAGTTCCGCTTTTCAAATAGGTGATTGTTATGCTTAAACCTGTTAGATAAACATTGCGGGTGTTGGTTTTTTTATAAGCACGATATCTGCCACCACTTTGAGTCACGTAAAAAGTAACTGCATTTACTGGCGTAGGATTGCTACTGATATCAAGCACAGAACCATTGGTAAAGGCTTCGAGATTATCGCCCAGATAAGGCAAGTTTGAATATTGCGCCCCATCTTTAAAGATAATCCAGGGATAATCAGCCGAACTTTGGTCGGTAAAAGTTTTTGTTTTGCCGGTGATATCAAAAAAATGGGTTTGTTGGTCGGTGTATCCCGATAATGGATTGGGTTTATCATAAGCTTCTGACCTAACCACTTTGCGCCAGGCTACGCAGTTCACCGTATCAGTAAGTGAGATTAAATTCATATCCCAATTGCCTTTTGCAGAAACTACTTTCAGATTATCGGTTTCGGTGCTGTTAAAAACCTCTGAGTAGTTTTCGCTTTCAAGAATATCTCTACCTACCTGAATGTAAGCATAAATACCTGGGCTGCCCTTATCGCGGCAATTTTCCTGATTAGAATAATTCATGAAATCCATTTTACCATTCCTGCCTATCTGATGATTTTCGAGCCAAAGATATTGATTGGATGCGCCTTTATCAACATAAGGAAATTTGATACGAATTGCATCTCCAGTTGAGATAAAATCGCGCATGATAAAGGTTTTCGTACCTTGTTCTTTAGTGATATCAGCGTTTTGTTTGTTGGATGCAATATCATAAAGGTTTGGATTGTTGATGCTATCGAGCCAGCCAAGCCGCCATCTTTCGTAAGCATTGCAGCACACCAAACTTGAATTGTAACCACCCATGATTCCCCAGCCGCCTTGCAGCCCCATGAATGGTCCGGGCGATGAGGTTCCATAATGATTTCCACCGGAAGTGTGATAATCGTTGCCGCCTAAAAACAGATGAGAAAACTCGTGAATGGCAATAATTTTGGTAACGTAAACAAAGTTGGTCCAGCCAAGATTCTGAAAAGAATACATATCGGCATCGTAGAATTTATTACCGATTTTTATTTTACAATCGTAGCACAAAGTGCCTTCTGTAACCATGCCTTCGCCGGGGTTGCTGTTGCCGTAATCGGCAATGAGTTTGCCATTTTCGAAAACCCTTCCTGTGTTTCTGAATACCACCTGAACAAAATCTATTTTACCATTTCGATTTAAAATCTTTGGCAAACCTGCGGTGCCCCTATCCAGATAATCGTAATCGCTGATGGAATCGTGTCCGAAAACTGTTTTTAGTCCTCCGGATGCATTGATGATTTCGACGGCTACTTTTATCAAATCCTGTTGAGAGAAATTGCTGCCGGGTTTTGTGGGAGTTATTCGCGATTGAGCTATATCCACCAACACAAAATCGCCGAGACAAATAAAATTGCCCAGGCTGGATTCATAAAAAAAACCAGAGATAATGCTTTTCAAAGGAATTCCTTTATAATCGGGCTCCATAAAACCTTTTAAAAAGCCTGGAATATTAGAATTGATGGAGTTTGGCTTACCTGGTTTCCATGGGTTTTGAGTATCATTTAATAAAGGATCGCGCTCCGGAGTCTGATCATAAACAATGTTTATGAAGAGATTGAGCATTCGCATTTTTACTTTAGGAGAAATGCTTGTGCCGTTTCTGCAGGAGTATTTTACCTGAGAATATCCCGATAAAGAAATAAGTATTAAAACGATGACAAGTATGTGCTTCTTCAAATGCTCCGAAATTTACATCAAAGGTAAAAAATAAATCTTCAGGAAATCATAAAGCAAAAAAAAAGCCGGACCATTGCCCAGCCTTTTTTTAAGTTCTGCAGATGTTATTGGATATCCTCTTTTTTCTTATTCAGCATATAGGCAAGTAACAAACCGCCTCCGCCAAAAATCAGAATACTTCCGCTGTAAACAGCGCCTGCAATGCCATTTCCCCCATGAATTTCGACTTCCGATTCATTATCCTGAACAATTTTTATTGCATCAGATACAGCTTCATGAGGAATGATTTGCATGATAATTAATGCAACAATAATTCCTAATCCAACGCCCATAGCGAGCAAAGCCAAACGCAGGGTGCCAAAACTGTTTCCTTTTTTGCGTGTAATAGGTTCCATGCCTTTTTCGATCATTGCCATACGTTCGTCGTTTAGATATTTTCTAAGAAAAATCAGCGTAACAAATAATCCTAAGAACATGCTGATAGGTACCATAACTCCAAATAGTGTTTCCATTTTTTTTATAATTTTAAATTGTTTTACCGTATGACGCCACGTATTGCTTTGCGGTTACAAAGAAAGGAATTTTTTTTTGAATAAGGTTATTGAGTTTATCAAGTTTATCAAGTTCATCAAGTTTATCAAGTTCATCATGTTTGTCAAGTTTATCAAGCTCATATATTATATTGTAGTTTTAAGAAACATGGCAAAATAACGGTTTAACCATAAAACAATTTGATGCAAAAAAGACAAGAATTTTGATAATTCAATAAATTTTGTAACCTTTGCACATAAATTGGCGTCAATTGTTTTAGCGAAATGAACATAGACGAAAAGAAAATAATAGCAGATTGTCTGAATGGGGATGCTTCATCTTATAGGGTATTGGTAAATCAATATCAGCATCTGGCATATACACTGGCTGTTCGTATCACCAAAAATGCCGAGGATGCAGAGGAAGTTACTCAGGATGCTTTTGTGAAAGCTTATGCATCGTTATCGGGTTTTAAAGGAGAATCGAAGTTCAGTACATGGTTGTATAAAATTGTTTTGAACATGGCTACCAGTAAAGTAAGACGAAAAAAAGAAGCCCATCAGAACATTGACGACTTGCATTTGCAGACACCGATGGATAATGATGGAGCAAGAAAAAGCGAACGTTCTTATTATGTAGAGCAAGCTATTAATTCGTTGCCGGAAGAAGAGGCAGCTATTGTTACTTTGTTTTATATGGAAGACCAATCGCTGGATGAAATTTCGCGCATAGTAAATCTGAGTCTGAGCAATACTAAAGTGAAATTGTTCAGAGCCAGAAAAAAAATGGCAGAAATGCTGAAAAGTGTATTAAAAGAAGATTTATACTCAATATTATGAATCATTTAAGTGAAGATATTCTGATTGAATTGGCTGACGGGACCTTAAATTCTGCGCAGCAATTAGCGGCTGAATCGCATCTGGCTGTTTGTGACCAATGTCGCGAAGAAGTTGAGATGTTTAAGTCGCTGAATGTTTTGCTGGAAAAAGAAAATCTGGTAATGGCGCCCCCACCTATATCAAATATGGTGATGCAGCAGGTGGAATTGCATCAACGCATTATGTTGCGCAAAGCAAAAAGTCGTAAAACTGCTTTGCGTTTTGCCGGCATCATGCTGGGATTTTTGCTTGTTTTCTTTGGATTGGGTTTGTTACTCGACCCAGGAACTGGTTTGCAAATGCCCGATTTTGCAAAGAATGCTATTGATTATTTGATGAGCAGGAACTTTACGTTGAAAAATCCTTTGATACTTTATGTGGCTGTTTCGGTTATTATTCTGCTAAGCGTTGAAAGAATTCTCCGCTCTTTTAAACCAAAAAAGGTTACTGCCTGATTTATTCCTGAAGTCATATAATCATAAGAAAAGTAGTCCCTCAATATTTAAATCCCCAGGAGATCGGAAGAGCACACGTCTGAACTCCAGTCACCTGAAGCTAT
>CAYYQJ010000291.1:0-4698 GCA_964473775.1 uncultured Bacteroidales bacterium
GGTGCCTTTTGGAGTAGTGGTCGCTGTATTTATTATATTGATTATTCTCTACACTTTTGAAGGGGGTGTGAAAACCATTATCTGGACAGATACCTTGCAAACTACTTTTATGTTGCTGGGTGTGATACTTTCTATTTATTTTATTTCAAAAGAATTGGGGCTGGGCCTAGGCGATATTTTCAGCAAAATAAGCGATGCAGGTTATACACGAATGATTGAAACCGACTGGCATAGTAAGAATTTTTTTCTTAAACAGTTTTTTAGTGGCGCTTTTATTGCTATAGTGATGACGGGGCTCGATCAGGAGATGATGCAAAAAAATATCAGTTGCCGCAACCTGAAAGAAGCACAAAAGAATATGTTTGTGTTTAGTGGCATACTGGTGGTGGTGAACCTGATGTTTTTGACTTTGGGTGCAGTGCTTTATCTCTATGCATCAAACAAAGGAATTGCAATTCCCGGAAAAACTGATGATCTATTTCCTACCATAGCTTTCAAGTATTTAAGTCCGTTGGCAGGAATTGTATTTATGGTTGGGCTGGTTTCTGCAGCTTATCCAAGTGCCGATGGTGCTTTAACAGCTCTTACCACATCTTTTTGTGTTGATTTTCTTGGTTTCAAGGATAAAAGCAAGCTGGATGAAAAGCAGAAAAAGAAAGTGAGGTATTTTGTTCATATAGGCTTTGCGCTAATTTTATTTATCGTCATACTGATATTTCGTGCCCTGAACGATGAGGCTGTGATTAATGCCATTTACAAGGCTGCTGGCTATACTTATGGTCCTTTGTTGGGCTTGTTTTCGTTTGGATTGTTTACCAAATTTGCGGTGAAAGACCGTTATGTATGGATAGTTGCAATACTATCGCCTGTTGCCTGTTATGTGTTGAATCATTACTCGAAAGTCTTATTTAATGGTTATGAATTCGGATTTGAACTATTGATTTTGAACGGATTTTTAACCTTTGTGGGATTGGCTGTTTTACGAATCAAAACCCGTGAATCCTAAGAAATCGCACATACGGACACTGATAGAACAAGGCGAACATCAACGCCTGGATTTCAAGTTTGAGATATCCGATGCGAGAAAGATTGCAAGGTCTATTTCGGCTTTCAGCAATACGGATGGAGGCACTTTGCTGATTGGAGTTAAAGATAATGGAGTAGTTTCTGGCATTCGTACGGAAGAAGAAATCTATATGGCCGAAGCTTCAGCAAAGATGTATTGCAAGCCCGGAGTAAATTATAAGGCAACGAAATGGAATGAAGGCGGAAAAACGGTTCTGGAACTTTATATTCCGAAAATGCAGGATGCTATATGTTATGCTGAAACTCCTGAGGGCAAATGGCAGGCTTATATCAGAGAAAAGGATAATACTTTTCCGGCAAATGCTGTTCAGATAAGGGTTTGGAAAAGAAAACTCAAGGCCTTCCCTACTCATATTGTGTACACCGAAAGGGAAAAGATTTTGTTGGAATATCTTACTAATAATACTGATATTAACTTAAGCCGGTTTTGTGAGATTGCGAATATATCTAAAAACACTGCCGAAACCATACTGGTTAATCTGATTATGCTGGAAATTGTGGAGTGGTTTTATTTGGAAGAGGAAGTTCTTTTTCGAATGAAGAATGAATAAGGAATAGTTAGAAGACCGAAGTCGGAAGTTGGAAGACCGAAGTTGGAAGACCGAAGTCGGAAGTTGGAAGACCGAAGTTGGATGAGAGAATTTCGGAGAAAAATAGAGGTGATTGTGTGATGTTTGCTTTTTACTTAGTAATTTTGCACTTTATCAGAATCCATAACACAGAAATCCTTTATCAAACTAACAATCTAACAATAAAACAATATAACAATTTAGCTATCCCCAATTAATCACTAATCACCATAAAAATATGCGTTTAAAAATACTCCTGCTAACCATCATTTGTCTGATTTCTATGAAACTGTTTGCACAGCAGACCGAACCTGAGAATCTTGGTTTGGTGAAGTGGTTGGATTTGAAAAAGGCACAGGAACTTTATAAGCAAACCCCAAAGCCTATTATTATAGATGTTTATACCGATTGGTGCGGTTGGTGTAAACACATGATAAAAACCACGTTTTCGAATCCGGGAATAGCTTCTTATATCAATGCGAATTTCTATCCTGTGAGGTTTAATGCCGAATCGGCTGATACTATTGAGTTTCTGGATAAGAAATATATTAATAAAAATACCGGTAACCGCTCGCCTAACGAGTTGGCGATAATGATGCTTGAAGGGAAACTTTCGTATCCTACTACCGTGTTTTTTAGTAATGATTATAAATTCAAATTGCTGGTGCCGGGTTACCTGAAAGATAAAGATATTGAACCTTTGCTGGTGTTTGCCGTGGAATATATTTTCAATACAACAAGTGCACAGGATTTTCAGAAGTATTTTAACCGCGCATATTATCCTGATTCAACCGTTACGGTGAAAGATACTGTGGACTGGATGAAGCATTTTGATGATGCCGTTACAAAAAATAAAACCGAAAAGAAGAAGACGCTGGTATTTGTAAATACATCATGGTGCAATGGCGGAAAAGTGATGCTTCGCAGTAGTTTTAATCACAGCGATATTACTGGTTATCTGAAAAAGAATTTCAATCTGGTGTTGATGGATGCTATGTCGGGCGATACGGTTCATTTTGATGATAAAACCTTTATTAATAAGGTTCCGAATCAGAGTTTTCATCCTTTTCTGACTGAGGTGATGGGTGGACAGGTGGTGTTGCCAAGTATGGTTTTCTTTGATGAGGATATGAAGTTTATTAGTAAGGCCAATCAATATCTTACACCCGAAAGTATGAGACCTATATTGAAATATTTTGCTGAGAATATTTATAAAACCCAGCCTTGGGATGTTTATTATAAGGCGTATATAGGGAAGTAGGGAATAGTTCTTCGCAAACTAATTTTTCTATTGTCATTAATTCCCCTACGGGAAATCATAACACTGACTATTTATAAAACGCAAAAAAATAATTCGACATTTTTTTGTTTTTTAAAATAATTTGTAATTTTGTTTTTCAATTAGTTTTTGAAATGAGATTAAACTTAAATATCACCGAATTTCAAACCTTAAAAACAATATTATGTCACAACCTAAACCAATTGGAGTAAAAGTAAAAAGCTTTAATCTAATTTATGGATTACCAGGAAGTTCGCCTCTTCATAATTTTGAGAGTTTAATATTCCAATTCTATTTCGATTTAAAGAAAAAAAATAAAACGATTATAGCAACCCTTTATTTTGAGTTTTTTCAGCCCAAAATATTAGATTTGATGATAAGTCAGGTTGTTGATTTGCCTCTTGAGCCTGTGTTTTATGAGCAGGAAGATTTCCTTAAACAAATGGCTGATCATACATATAGCGATGCTATAAAAATATTTAATGCTGCTTATTCGCAACTAAATGAAGACGAGATAGAAATTGTGAAAGACCCTAAAACAATCAATGATATGGTTGATCTAATGCGCATTGAATCTCCTAAATATTTTAAAGCATTTCATGATATGAAGCTATTTCTTTCGGGGAATGTTTTTGAGGTGCAATATGTGGATGGTGTAAATATGCTGTTGCAGTTTACTATGCATATATTGGATGAGATTTTCCTGGAATGTCCCAGCTGCGACAGATTACGCAATAGAGAAAAGTTTGTAGAATTATCGGGAATGGGCTTTGTAGAATATCTTGGGCTCAGGGAAAAATGCAATAACGTTACAAAAAAAGTTCTTGGATTTAATGCAATGGAAGCAATGAGGATACTGCAATTAATAGATTGTGCGGCTCAAGTATTGATTAGTCCTGTTTTCGAAAAATTATCAGAAAAATTTACTGAAATGCAGGTTACCAAAGAAAACCTAAAAACCTATCTGAACGAGGCTGAGAGATTTAATAAACAGGTGTTATCGACAATAAAACCTTATATGCGCTTTACTCCAAAGACTACGGTGCCAATTATTGATTGGGGAAGTGTTTTTAAATAATCTTTTTTAGGCGAAAGCCTGATTAGATTCTGTTAGATTTCTTTTTTAAAATCTGCTCCAGCAGCTTTAGGTTGGAGATTAACCACATTGAGTTGGAAGCCAATCTTACCAAATCAGAATTTTGAGTTAGTAAAGAACCCAAGCCTCACGGATTGCCTTTGCCTCCTTAATGTCATAGAGCTGCAAAAGGCAAAGAAAACAATACTATTAAATTTTTTCCGGTAAACTGGTCTGGCCTGAATGTCATTCGCCGGAAAGGTTAAACTTTTTTGTTTTTGTTTCCAAAGACAATGACAAACTAGATAATTTAAAAATGGTTTGCAAAACTTCAAATTCCCGCAAACTGATTGCCAGAAATGTTCCCCGAGACAAAGACTTTTATTATTATTTCACGGCACAAAATACTGCCGGCGAATCAGATTTTTCTGAAGGTATTAAATTCATGCTTAACTAAAAAAATCATGAGTTTTTGTTAGTTTTCCTCTGATTCAATTCTCTAAAAAACTTATTTATCTTTCTTATTTTCAGGCGTTACAATGTAAAGATGTAACGTTTTTTTTGTTTTTTCCTTGATTGGAAAACAAAACTTCAATATTGGAAAACAAAACTTCAATACTGAAAAACAAAATTCCAATACTGAAAAACAAAATTCCAATACTGAAAAACAAAATTCCAATACTGAAAAA
>CAYYQJ010000292.1:0-4829 GCA_964473775.1 uncultured Bacteroidales bacterium
GAAGTGTAAATCCCAAATTGGTGCATCCTGGTACCGGTGTTAAAATTGAAGATAATTTATTCGGATAAAAATGAGAATAGCTTATATTGCTCACCCCATAGGTGGTGACGTTAAAAACAACCTTGCTTCCATAAGGAAGATAGTTAGAGAAATCAACCTGTTTGAGGCCGATACCGTGCCTTTTGTGCCTTATTATGCAGATGTGGTAAGTATGGACGATAATGTAAAATCTGAGCGCGAAAGAGGGCTAAAAATTGTGCAAGGATAATTTTAAGTGGGATGATAACTGAAGTTAGGTTATACGGATCAAGAATCAGTTCAGGTATGAGATATGAAATTACATACGCACATTTAGAAGGTATTCCAATAATCCCTATGACAGATTCCTTGTCAAGAGAACTGAATGAATTTTTAAAATTATTTGAAAATGAATAAGCCACACATCACTTTAATGATGACACTTTGGGGCAGACCTGAAGTGTTTTGCGTTGTTTGTAAGGTATTGCAAAGGTTTATGGTTCATGCTGACGTAAGGACGGATATAGTATTTGTTTTGAGTAAGGAAGACCCTTATTATGACAGATTGTTAAAAATCATAAAGGCTTCTGATCTTCCGGGATACAGAATCGTAAAGAAATGCAATGATTTCCTTGGAGCCAAACATAACTCAGGAATTAAAAATGCGCTGATGCATCGTCCGGACTACATTATGAATATTGGTTCGGATGATTTATTACATTCCTCACTTTGGGATTTGTATATGCCATTTATCAAGCAAAAATATCATATCATTGGATTGAAGAAGTTATACTTTTATGCTCCTCCAAGCGAAGCCATTATGTTTGGTTATAAAAATGACAAACATTTGGTGGTTGGTGCTGGCCGGTTGATGCATGGTGGTATGATCAGGAAGATATGGCAGAAAGAAGGCAAACTTTATGATCAGGATTGTCAGCGTGGATTGGATACCAACAGTGCATTCAGGCTTTATACTCATGGAGTGCAACCTTTGGTGCTTGACTCAGGTCAATTTCCTATGGTGGTTGATATTAAAACCGATATGAATATTAATGGAATGAAAAGAATAAAAGGCACTCAATCTTATAATCAAGTTGAAGATGTATCTCCGGATTTATTGGAGATTTGGTTTCCGGAGTTGATAGAATTAACCACGGAGACACAGAGAACACAGAGAAACACTAAGAATTTAACCCCAACCCCTTAAAAAGGGGCTATAACATATAAAAGTATGAAGACGTATGGACAGTTTTATTCGTTGTTGAAGCAAGTTTGCACAGCCGGTCACATGGATGCTCAGGAGACTAAAGAAAGGTTTGTGAAAGAGGTTAGCCTTGGCAGAACCGGGCATGTGAGTGAATTGTCGGATGTGGAATATGAGAAGCTGGTAGAGTGTTTGAAGTCGGTAGTCGGAAGTCCGAAGACGGATACTTCGACTACGCTGAGTGCCCCTGAAGTACCTGGGGATAGAATCAGGAAGAGTATCTTCAGTATGTGCTATACTATGAATATCATTAATACTGTGATGTCAAATACTCAAAAGCTAAAAGCTATTGATAAATTTATAGCGGAGCATCCGAAAATTGGCAATAAGCATCCATTGATGAGATATACTGTTGAGGAATTGAATAAACTGCATCATCAGTTCGAGGTTTTCACGAAACACTATTTAAGAAAATTGGGTTAATTGACAGAGATAAGGCATGCCTTGTCTGTACACAAAATAAAATTATGGGCAATTTAATAGTATATCAGGAATATAAAAGTGCTCCGGTTAAAATAAAAATTACCAAGGCACAAGTACAAGCACTGATCACCTTTATGCAGGTGGTTGAAACAGGTAATATGCCGAGACTTGAATTGGATGCCTTGAGGGAGATATTAAGAAAGTTCTATCTCAAGGTACAGCGTAAGGTTTTACTGATGACAAAACCCTGTTTCATTACTATTTCGGATACTGAGTTATGGGCCTTGTTTTTCATTTTCGCTTATCTGCCTACTGAAGGATATGATTATGAAAAAGCATGTCTTTATCAATTACAAGATGCCATAAGAAGGAGGTGTGTATGAGAAAAGGACGAAAAGGACGCGACCATGAGTTGATTGTGTTGCGTGATAAAAAACTGGCAGAACGCTGGGTTTTCTGGACTGAGGTTAAGCGCAGGAGATTTGACGATGTGTTAAATATTTTAAGCAGAGAGGAATTCTTTGTTGGGGAGCAAACGATACTACAGGTGATAAAACGACAGAGTGATTATATTGACACGCTAACAAACAAAAATAAAAGTAACAACCAATTAAATCTATTTGAAAATGAAAAAACTAGTTAATTATTTATACCTGTGGCTGGTGGTTAAGCCAAAGAACTTTATGTTCAAACTACGAGTGGCTAAGACTATCTTTAAAGGAAGCTTTTTTGTGATAAGTGGGATAAAGATAAAGAATGAAGGTGCTACATTTGAATATAAGTTAAGAACTCTGGGACTTCCCAATGATGAAATGCGTCATAAAGTTTTGAGTGATGTCAGGAAGTTTTATAAGAATAAGGATAAGACTATAATAAGGATAATTAATAAACCCCAACCCCTTAAAAAGGGGCAATAACAGGGAAGTACTTAAAGTTAAAAATAAAATAACCGTCATGAAAAATCAAAAAGAAACCAGGCGTAGGTATAAGTTGCATTACGCCATAAGAAAGCAAGGATACCTTTTAAATACAGCGGAAAGAACTATTGTAGTCCCTTTTGAACAATCCAAATTTAGCAAACAAGTAACTGAATTACGAAGCAGATTCCATTATGTAATTCAAACCTCATTACTAACATCGCCATGAAGTATGTTTTGACGCATGAGAAGATAAATGGCGGGCTGAAGCTGGAGTATTTTCCGAATGGGATGATACGAATGTTTGAGTTTGATTGTGAAATTTCGCAGGAGTTATGGGATTTTATTATGAATGAGTTTCCAACTGAGGAGAGTTGCCTGAAGGGGCAGCGATTTAAGAATTTTGTGATTGCATCGCCTCTGGAAGATATTAGTTTTGCTGCTTTCTGGAATGCCTATAATTATAAGGTTGGGAATAAGACCAGGGCGGAGAAGCTTTGGAACTTGCTGAGTGATGTGCAAAAGATGCAGGTGCTTATCCGTATTAAGGCGTACAATGTTTTTCTGATGGCGCATCCGGCCCAGGAGCGATTGTATCCGGAGACGTTTTTGTTTCAGAGGCGATGGGAAAATGAATTTAAGTAGGATTAACCACGGAGAACACTAAGAAGCACTAAGAATATGGAGATAAGTATTTATGTGATTCCGGGACTGGAGAAACGAAGACCCTTTGATCAAGTAAATGTTGAAAATTTGGTTTGCAAGGCTCTTGACATTGACCCTGCTGAAATGCAATTGCGAAAGAAATGCCGGAAGCGTGAGTGGGTTGAAGCCAGAGACATTGTTTTTTATATCCTTGTCAGAAGTTGTAAATGGAAGACTGCCCGTACCGGCATGGTATATGGCAAAGATCACGCCACAGTGCTTCACGCTTTAAAAACCATAGACAACCTGCTTGAGACGGATAAAGAATTCAGGAAAAAAGTTAGTGGGTTGATTGAGTTTTAATAATTTTGTTGATTATAAACCAAAAAAAAAGGAGGTGAAAATGTTAAATTTTATTTTATTAATGATGGGAGGTCACGGACAACCAGAACATGGGGGCAACCCAATATTTACTCTGGTGTTTTTCTTTATTGCTATACCAATTCTTGTTTTTCCCTATGTTGGGTTTTTCGTTATGCTCAACAAATACAAGAAATTGAAACGCAATATAGAGGATACGAAAAATAATTCTTGACTTCTCGACTACGCTCGAAGGAGCATAAAAAAAGCCACCGCAATTACGGTGGCTTTTTTTGTTTAAAATGGGTTTAAACCGCGGTTTTTATTCGGGGCCCAGCTTTGAGCCGGACTCCGACTTAGGTTAGCTGGTGTATGGAGGATTGATGACGGGTTGGACATTGGATGCTGTGGTGGGAATCCGGACGGCTGTGGCATCGACTACGCGAATGATGAATTCTTCAATCATATCAATGACATCAGTGTGGTCGTGGTCGGTTTCGGAGGTGATGTTTTCCGGACGACCGGCATAGGGTTGACTGAAGGTGTGCATGGCACGGTTGACGGCATCAGGATATCCCAAATAGGTTAGTGCGTCCACCTGATGTGAAGCTCCATCAGCAGAGCGATGTTTGGTGTCGGCAACAATATGAAGGCGGATTACTGCGTTTGCCTGACGTAGTCCGCGTGTAAGGTTTTCCCATTGAATGGGGAGGAATTGGATGAATAGGGCCGGACGGTGGAATGCAGGTTCGGTAGCAAGATTTGCTACTTGTTCGTTCCAGAGGTCGAAGTGTTTGAACAGGAATATCGGGGAATGCAATTCTGCGACAGCACCGGTGGTGATTGTTTTGATTTGGGCGATGATATCGAGGTAAAGTTGTTTACGGATACCGATGTAATCTGCGTTGGGTGTTGGAGGTGGTGTTGGCATGATGGTTATATTGTTAAATTGTTAAATGGCTTTATGGTTTTGAAAGTGCGTTTTTCATTTCTATTTCAATCATGTGTTGTATTTCGGCGTTCAGGACACGGGATTCTCCCATAAATCTACGTCTTGGGATTTTGGCAGAGTGATTTCGACCGGCGCGGCCACCATCGTTGTGGATTTGGGCATAAGGGGAGTCGGAAAAGATGGTAACGGTTTTGCCGATGTACTGTCTCTTATACACATCTCCGAGCCCACGAGACAGGCAGAAATCTCG
>CAYYQJ010000293.1:0-4826 GCA_964473775.1 uncultured Bacteroidales bacterium
GAAGCCGAGCACGTTGATGGATTTGCCAAAGAATGTGCAGTGGTAACGCATCACCGACTAAAAAACGACCCAAATGGCAAAGGATTAATTGTTGACCCTGATGCTAAACTGGAAGAGGAACTCATTGTGAGGCCGACGTCGGAAACCATCATTTGGAGCACCTATAAAAATTGGATTCAATCCTACCGTGACCTTCCTATACTTGTCAACCAATGGGCCAATGTGGTTCGATGGGAAATGCGCACACGCTTGTTTTTACGTACTGCCGAGTTTCTTTGGCAGGAAGGCCATACAGCCCACGCAACAGAAAAAGAAGCTTTGGAAGAAGCCGAAAAAATGTTGAACGTTTATGCTGATTTTGCTCAGAATTTTATGGCAATGCCAGTTACTAAAGGCACAAAATCGCCTAACGAACGTTTTGCAGGGGCTCTGGAAACTTATTGCATTGAAGCGCTAATGCAAGACGGCAAAGCTTTGCAGGCAGGCACTTCGCATTTCTTAGGACAAAACTTTGCAAAAGCTTTTGATGTAAAATATCTCACCAAAGAAAACAAGCTGGAATATGTTTGGGCCACATCATGGGGCGTTTCAACCCGTTTGATGGGAGCTTTGGTAATGGTTCATTCGGATAATAATGGATTGGTGTTGCCTCCTAAATTAGCACCGATTCAGGTGGCTATTGTTCCTATATTTAAAACCCCTGAACAATTGGCCATCATTAAAGAAAAAATTATGCCTGTTAAAAAAGAGCTTGAAGCTAAAGGCATAAGCGTGAAATTTGATGAGAGAGATACCCAATCACCCGGTTGGAAATTCTCAGAATATGAGTTTAAAGGTGTTCCAATCAGACTTGCCATGGGCCAAAGAGATATTGAAAACAATACCATTGAGGTTGTGCGTCGCGACACATTGGAAAAAGCTACTTATCAGTTTACTGATATCGTAAGTAAAATAGAACATTTGCTTGAGCATATTCAGGAAAATTTGTTTCAGAAAGCTAAAAACTTTACTGAAGATAATACTTCGTATGCTGCTAACTGGACAGAATTTAAAGAGCTTATTGAAAATAAAGGCGGTTTTGTGATGGCTCATTGGGATGGAACCGCTGAAACCGAGCAAAAAATTAAAGACGAAACCAAAGCAACTATCAGATGCATCCCTTTAAATAATCTGAAAGAAAATGGTGTTTGTGTTTATTCGGGTAAACCATCCGATCAAAAAGTAATTTTTGCAAGAGCTTATTAGTACATTTCAATTTTTTTCTTAAATTTGCCTTAATTTTAAAAAACATACTTATGGCTGGTGTAAATAAAGTTATTCTCGTGGGTCATTTAGGTAAAGACCCTGAGGTCAGAACATTTGAAAATAGTTTCGACCCAAATAAACCTATTAAAGTAGCACGGTTCTCATTAGCGACTACTGAAACTATTAAAAATAAAGAAGGTCAGAAAACAGATTTGACCGAATGGCACAATGTGGTTGTTTGGCGAGGACTGGCTGAAGTGGCCGAAAAATATCTCAGAAAAGGCAACTTGGTTTTTATTGAAGGTAAAATCAGAAACAGGAGCTACGAAAAAGACGGACAAAAAAGGTATTATACCGAAATTGATGCTGACAACATGACCATGCTGAGCAGCAAAAAAGAAGGTGATTATCAGAATACTCCTTTCCCGGAACCTCCTACAATCAATCCGGATATGCCGCCTGTGGTTGAGGACGATCTTCCATTCTGATTTTGAATAATCTGAAAATCTTATAATGCATTTATTGCATCTTAAAATTATTTCTGTAGTTCTAAGCCTTTTACAGCCTATTACATCTAATGTTGTAGTAGGCTTTATTTGTATTATCCTTTTATTGCTGTGTTCGGCTTTGATTTCAGGGTCGGAGATGGCCTATTTTACGCTTGACACAAAGAAGCTGGAGGAATTGAAAAGCAAAAAAAAATATAATCTTGACAACATCAACAAGCTTATCAATCAACCACAGAAACTTCTGGCAACCATTCTGATTGCAACCAATCTGCTTAATATCTCCATTGTAATTATCGCCACTTATGTAACAGTAAATTTATTCGATCTTTCTAATCATTATCTCATTAGTTTTTTGGTCGAATTTGTTGTAATCACCTCACTGATTCTTCTTTTTGGTGAGATGCTGCCAAAGATTTATGCAAACAAATACCCTTTCAGGTTTGCCACATTGATGGCAAGTACGATGCTCTTTCTGATGAAGTTTTTTCATCCGCTTAGTTTGATAATGGTTAATTCGACCCGATTGATTGAAAACCGCATTGCCAACAAAAAACACGATCTTTCGTTCGACGATTTGTCGAAAGCTATTGAAATTACTTCGAACGAAAAAACGCACATTCACGAAAAGAAAATTCTGAACCGCATTGTGAAATTTGGAGATATCGAAGTTTCAGGAGTTATGAAACCGCGTATAGATATTGTAGCTGTTGAATATAATTCCGGGTTTGATGATATCATTGAAATGATTCAGGATGCAGGTTTTTCGAGGATACCTGTTTATAAAGAATCGTTTGATAATATTTCGGGCATTTTACACATCAAAGATTTGTTGCAATATCTTGATAAAGATGAAACTTTCAATTGGCAGACTTTAATCCGTCCTGCTATTTTTGTTCCTGAAAACAAAAAAATCAATGATTTGCTTAATGAATTTAAAGAAAAGAAAATCCATATTGCCATTGTGGTGGATGAATATGGAGGCACATCGGGCTTGGTTACTTTAGAAGATATTCTGGAAGAAATTGTTGGCGAAATAAATGATGAATACGACACCGAAAACGATAATGCCACCTATCAGAAAATTGATGATTCGAATTATATTTTTGAAGGAAAAACTTCGTTAAATGATTTAATTAAAATTATCAATGTGCCTGATACCTTTTTTGATGAAATAAAGGGCGAAGCCGAATCGCTGGCAGGAATGATATTAGAAATGACCGGGAAAATCCCTCATAAAAAAGAAATCGTGACCTATAAAAACCTCACATTTACTATTGAATTGGCCGACCACCGCAGAATCATAAAAATTAAACTTAATATCAATAATCAAAATTATGAGCCATCCAAATAGATCTGTACTTGTCTTTTTAAGTTTCTTTTTCATCTCATTTTTGTTCACATCCTGCAACAATAATGATTATTCGCCCAAGCCTCGTTCGTATTTCAGGATTGCTTTGCCTCAAAAAAAATATGTTTTGTTGGATAGCATTTATCCTTACACTTTCGAATATCCACAATATGCCCGGATAATGGCCGACGAAAATTCGAAAGCCGAACCCAATTGGATTAATCTGGATTTTCCTCAATATAAAGGTGCCCTGCACCTGAGTTATAAAACTGTGAAAAACGACAGCTCGCTTTATCAGTATTTTGAAGATTCAAGGAATTTTGCCAATAAACATATTGCCAAAGCAAACGATATTGAACCTATCGCTATTTCTGATAATGCACATTCTGTTTATGGTGTAATATACGACATCACAGGCGTTGGCGTTGCTTCCACTTATCAGTTTTGTGTAACCGATAGTGTAAAACATTTTATGCGCGGGGCCTTATATTTTAATCTGGCGCCCAACAACGATTCGCTGGCGCCTGTTATCGATTTTATTAAAAAAGATATCGACCATCTGATAAAAACACTCAGGTGGAAAAATAAATAATCAGTCGAGAAACGAAATCACTTCGTCGAGAAAAAGCTGAGGTTCTTCCACATGCACCCAATGGTCGGAAGTGGCTATGGTATGGATTCGTGCATTGGGAAAATGCTGAAAAATAAGTTTTATATCTTCCTTTTGGATGAAATCCGATAACCCTCCTTTTATAAACAATGTAGGCCCTGTATAAGGCGTTTCTTCATGAACCGGAAGCATAAACACTTCAACTTCTCTGGTAATAACAGGCAGATTGGATTTCCATTCAAACGCCATATCTTCATTTCGTTTCAGGTTTTTCATGGCCTGATTTCGCACTTTGGTATCAGTTAAATATCGCGACAGAAATTCTTCGATATCGGCCAGGGTTTTTTGTTTCGAAAAATCAACGCGATTCATCACCTGAAGCAGTGCCGCTATGCTTTTATTTCCGGAATACCGTCGTGGAGCAATATCCACCACCACCAGTTTAGATACCAGTTGAGGATGTTGCAAGGCAACACTCATCGCAATCCGGCCGCCCAGAGAATGACCTAATATCATCACCGAATCCAATCTCAGCGAGGCTATCAATTCTACAATATCGTCGGCCATGAGTTGTAAACTAAACTCATCAGAATGAGGCGAATTTCCATGATTACGTAAATCGGGCAGTATTACCTGATAAGATTTGGCTATTTCTTTGGCAGGCATAATCCAATTGTCCGACATGCCAAGCAATCCATGAATAATCAAAATTGGTTTTCCCTGGCCGAATGTTCTGTAATTGAGTTTCATTTTATTATTAAAAGTTTGCAGTGCGGAGCTATTGAAGTAATTTGTGGCAAAAGTAGGAAAAAAATTATTAGGGTGAAGGGGGAAGATGGAATAGGAACCGTCGTAGATACAAGGCATGCCTTGTCTCCTTTCATGTTTTCATGCCTTGTCTCCCAAGCCTTGCCTAAACAATATTGCCAGATTCCAGATACCAGAATTATTACCAGTCAAAAAAAAAATCAGTACCCATCAAATTTTTTTTTCAAAAACTGCGCGTGATATTAATCAGTTTGCTAAATTTGCAGTACAAAATGAAAAATTACTTTGTTAAAACTAAAATCAACATATAAATGCAGTTTGCCTGATGGCATTGTTGGCGAGTTGC
>CAYYQJ010000294.1:0-4814 GCA_964473775.1 uncultured Bacteroidales bacterium
CACGGCTCTGAACACTCTTTCCCTACACGACGCTCTTCCGATCTCGAAGCTTCCTGAGGACGTGTGGGAGTGTTTAACCAGATATCCACTCCCTGAGTTAGTTTTTTACCTACCTCAATATCGTAATTCTCAACAATCAGGATTTTCCCGACAAACTCAGGTCTGTTAGAAATTTCATAAATCATCTTAATCAAATCCTGCCCGGCTTTATCGTTTGGATGTGCCTTACCGGCATACACAAACTGCACAGGGAATTTGGGATTATTCACAATGCGTGAAAGACGTTCGGGATTGGAAAACAATAAATGAGCCCGTTTATAAGTAGCAAACCTACGGGCAAAGCCAATGGTTAATGCTTTAGGATTCAGATTTTCGGCAATATTGAATATATTCTGAGGATTATCCTGCCTGATGGTCATTTCATTTTGAAGACGCTTACGCAAAAACTCTATCAGCTCGCTGCGTTGCTGCTGACGGATGTCCCAGATTGCTTTATCGGGAACTGCAAATATTTTTTGCCAGTAATTAGCATTCGATTGGTCGTTGATATAAGCAGGGTCAAAGGTATCATCATACAGTTTTCGCCATTGCCTCGACACCCAGGTTGGGAAATGAACGCCATTGGTAACATAGCCGATATGCAATTCTTCAGGGAAATATCCGGGATAGAGGTTAGAAAACATTTCGCGGGTAACCCTGCCGTGTATTTTGCTTACCCCATTGGTATCAACAGATAAGGTAGCAGCCAACACACTCATACTGAACTTTTCGTTGGGGTCGTTTTCGTCCACTTTACCTAAACCCATAAAGGCATCCCAACTAATATGCAGTCTGTCGGCAAAATGTGGAATATAGGTTCTGAGCAAATCCTCAGTAAATGTATCGTGGCCTGCCGGAACAGGTGTATGTGTGGTGAACAATGAGGAAGCTTTCACCACCTCCACAGCTTCGTTAAATGTAAGGGCTTCCTCCTGAACATATTTGCGCAAACGCTCAATGCCTACAAATGCAGCATGACCTTCGTTGCAATGATAGATATCGGGCTTGTAGCCTATAGCATCCAGACAACGAATTCCTCCAATACCTAAGAGCAATTCCTGTTTAAAACGAAGTTCTGAACCTGTACCATAAAGGTTATGGGTGATGATTCTATCTTCAGGTAAATTTTCTTCAATATCGGTATCAAGCAGGTATAAAGCCGTTCGGCCAACATCCACCCTCCAAACTTTGGCGGTGATGTTTCTGCCCGGAGCTGCCAATTGAACTTTCACCCAATTGTTGGCGTCGTCTTCGGCTTCGTCCTTTTTCAATACAGGAATTAAAGGCAAATGCGAGAATTTCTGTGGAGGATAAGTGGCTATCTGATCGCCTAATAAAGAAATATGCTGGTCGAAATAACCATATCGATACAGTAAGCTTATGCCTATGATATTGGCATTTGAATCGCTGGCTTCTTTCAGATAATCACCGGCAAGAATGCCCAAACCACCGGAATATATTTTTAATGAATGATGCAAGCCAAATTCCATACTGAAATAGGCCACCTTTTCAACAGCTTTTTCAGGACCATTGCATAAATATTTCTGAAAATTAAGAAACACCTTTTGCATTTTTTCGCAGAAAGCCACATCTTTTTCAAGAGCCAGATAATCGTCATAATTCAGATTCTCAAATAAGGCAATAGGGTTCTGTCTGCATTTTTCCCATAAAGAAGGATTGATGGATTCGAAAAGATCTATGGCATCGGTATTCCATGTCCACCAAAGGTTTCGTGTGAGTTTATACAGAGGAGCTAATTTTTCAGGAATGCTTGGTTTAACCAATATTTTCTTCCATACAGCATTGAGTTGTTCTTTGGGTTTAACATCCAAAAGCAGCGAATGGGTTTTTGCTTTATACTGCTCATAACGTGTTGCAGATTTCTTTAAAGCTAAATCGTAAGCTTCAAAGTAATTATCGGCCAGGTTTTCCCATAAAGCAGATTTAGAAAGTTCAAAAGCTTGTTCGCGCCAAACATCTTTGCTTTCCTGAGTTGAATTCACAAAGATTAATACCCTTTCGGTAATCAAGCGGGTAACCTCTGCACTGTTTTCATCGTCACGATAAATCACCGTAGTATAATTATCAGAATCGGGAGTCAGCTTTTTTACCCATGCACCAAATCCCGCCAGAGTGGTGGTAATGGTTGGAATGTGAAAAGCGATACTTTCCAAGGGAGTATATCCCCAGGGTTCGTAATAAGAAGGGAAGATGCTTAAATCAAAGCCTATCAGAAAATCATAATAACCGATATTGAAAATTCCGTCTTCACCATTCAGATAGGTGGGAACAATCACAATTTTAACCTTATCGGTTTCGCTATTGGTAAGAATGTTTTCTCTGATGCGTTTAATCATGGCATCAGAATCATAATTATAAAGATAATGAGTGCAGAAATCGTTTGATACCGGCTTATCGAAATTCTGATGTTGCATGCGGGCCAACAATTCGGCAGAAGGGGCAATATTATGTGCAGGAACAGCAATATAAGCTACAATGGTTTGTTTCAGTTGGTCGCTTTTGTTCAGTTGTCCAAGGGAATCGATATAAAGATCAATGCCTTTGTTGGTAAATTCGTATCTGCCACTATTTAATAAAAACAGCGTATCGTCTTTGAGTTCCTGATTCAATAATGATTCGGCTACATGTTTTATTTTCTCTCTGGAATTGATGCGGCTTTCTTCAAAATTTTCAGTAGAAGGAACAAAAGCATCATCGAAACCATTGGGAGTAATAATATCCACACTCTTTTCAAGAAAATGTGTACACTCTTCGGCGGTTATTTCGCTTACAGTGGTAAAACAATCGCTTTGTTGTGCTGCAATTTTTTCCAGTGAATATTTAGAAACCACACCCATATTGCGGGCAAGTGATTCGCTGTTATATTCAGTAAGATGTCCATACAAAGGCAAATTATTTCCTGCAATGCATCGGCCTAACACAGTGGCATGAGTTGTTAAAACGGTACCAATCTGCGGCACTTTATCGTTCAGATATAAGGCACCTGTGCCTGTCATCCATTCGTGAAACTGTGCAACAATGCGGTCGGAGGCTGATAGATTAAACTTGTAGAAACTTTTGATAATAAAAGCAGCTGCCACTCCAAACAATGCAGGTTCAATATAATCCCATTGTCCGCTGA
Source organism: uncultured Bacteroidales bacterium (assembly GCA_964473775.1). GTDB lineage: Bacteria > Bacteroidota > Bacteroidia > Bacteroidales > CAIWKO01 > CAIWKO01. The sequence continues at coordinate 3,182 of CAYYQJ010000294.1, forward strand.
TAGAATCTAACTGGAATTTTTCCCACAAGCGAGAAAAAACAATGTCTTTCTGGCTAAAGAATGGGGTAAAATCAACCAGAATTACAATAGGGCTTCCGCTGATATTCCAGCGACCTATTTTAAATTTAAGTCCTTCGCCTTCTGCAGCAACACACCACGAACGGTATAAAAATTTGTCTTCAATAAATTCAGGATTGTTTCGGGTTTCTTTCCAAACATCAGGTCCAATGAGTATATAATTGTCGTCAAGTTGTTTTTGTATGGATGGGGCTTTTGTAGAAATAACGGTATAAATTCCTCCAACTTTGTTGCAAACTTCCCAGCTTACTTCGAATAGATAATCAGGAATTAATTGGTTTTCAGTAGTCATTATGAAATATTTAGTAAAAAAGAATGCAAAATTACTCAAAAATGACAGATTTTTTTGAAATTATCTTCAAAACCTTGCTGACTTTAATCATAAAAGCTTAATTTTGTATAGCTGGTTTTAGGACATTATTTACCTGCCAGTAAAATAAAAATATTTTCATAACTAATTAAAATTCAAATGTCATTATTATCAATTGGCGATAAAGCACCTGACTTTTCAGGTATAGGTCAGGACGGAAAAGAAGTAAGTTTGAAGCAATTTTCAGGAAAAAAGGTGGTTTTGTATTTTTATCCGAAAGACAATACACCCGGTTGCACTGCCGAAGCATGCAATTTAAGAGATAATTACAAACTTCTCACAGATAAAGGTCTTGTTATAATAGGAGTAAGTGCTGACAACGAAAAGTCGCATCAAAGTTTTATCAGCAAATACGAACTCCCCTTCCCACTCATCAGTGATACCGACAAGACTATTTGTAATCTTTTCGGCGTGTGGGGACCTAAGAAATTTATGGGACGTACTTACGACGGCATCAGCCGAGCTACTTTTGTGATTTCCGAAACAGGAATTATAGAAGCGGTATTTTCTAAAGTCGATACCAAAGAACATTCAAAACAAATACTTGAAGAATTAAAAATCAAATAAAAAAATTACATACTATGGCAAAAAATGTTGAAGACAAAAAAGAAGCTGCAATGAATAACGAGAAGTTGAAAGTATTGCAGTTGACAATGGATAAAATTGAAAAAGCTTATGGCAAAGGCACCATCATGAAATTGGGCGACAGGCCTGAAGTTAACACCGAAAATATATCAACCGGTTCTATCGGGATAGATATTGCTTTGGGTGTGGGCGGTTTGCCAAAAGGAAGGGTTATTGAAATTTATGGTCCTGAATCATCAGGTAAAACCACACTGGCACTGCATGCCATAGCCGAATCGCAGAAAAAAGGCGGCATTGCTGCTTTTATTGATGCCGAACATGCTTTCGACAGCAGCTATGCAAGCAAACTGGGGGTAGATATTGAAAACCTGTTGATTTCACAACCTGATAATGGAGAACAGGCTCTTGAAATTACCGAAAACCTCATCCGTTCAGGCGCTATAGATATTATTGTAATCGACTCTGTTGCTGCTTTAACTCCAAAGAGTGAGATTGACGGCGAAATGGGCGATTCGAAAATGGGGTTGCAGGCACGTTTGATGTCGCAGGCCTTGAGAAAACTTACAGGAACCATAAGCAAAACCGGTTGCTGCTGCATAT
>CAYYQJ010000295.1:0-4802 GCA_964473775.1 uncultured Bacteroidales bacterium
GACGGAATATCCCGAATGTGTCATGGCGATGATGGCCTGGGCACCCGACTGATTGGCAAGATGACAGGCACTGCTGATGATGGAATCGGAAATATAGCGGTCGTTTTTTATATCGAATGGGGCTTTTTGTCTATAGTAAATGTCCTCCCGGTTTTCTTCGGTATAAGATATGATGCGGCGCATGGCTTTGATGACTTCGACGGGATGTTCGCCAACGGAGGTTTCGGCACTGAGCATGAGGGCATCGGCGCCATCGAGGACAGAGTTGGCTACATCATTGGTTTCGGCACGGGTGGGGGAGATGTTGGTGATCATGCTTTCCATCATTTGTGTTGCAATTACTACAGGTTTTGAATGGAGAAGGCATTTTTTTACGATTTCTTTTTGCATCAAAGGCACCTGTTCTAGCGGTAGTTCGACACCCAAATCGCCACGGGCTACCATGATGCCATCGGAGGCCTGGATGATGGAATCCATATCGAGTATGGCTTCGGGTTTTTCTATTTTGGCCATGATGCGGAACTTGGAGCCTCGTTTGTGTTTTTTTACGTACTCTTTTAGTTCATCGATATCTTTTGCAGAACGAACAAAAGAAAGGGCTATCCATTGTATTTTGCGGGTGAGGATAAAATCGAGGTTTTCTTTATCTTTTTCGGTGAGGCTGGGTTGTGAAATTTTGGTGTCGGGGAGATTGACTCCTTTCTTTGATTTCAAGATGCCACCATGTAAGACTTTGACTTTAATTTCGGTTGATTTATCGGAAGAAACTACTTCGAGGAGGATTTTGCCATCATCAATCAGTATTTTTTCGCCTTTCAGGGCTTCTTTTGCCAAAAGAGGATAGCTGACATATAGGCGGGAAGCGGTGGAGATGCTATCCTGAGTGGTGATGGTGATGATATCATTATCAACAAGAATTACCTGCTCGTTTTCTACTTTGCCTACACGTATTTTGGGTCCCTGAAGATCGGCCAACAGGGCAATATGGGTTTTGTCTTCTTTATTAATCTTGTGAACGGTGTTAATGATGGTATCGAAAAATTCGAAATCGCCATGAGAGAAATTGAGGCGGAATACATCTACCCCGGCCTGAATTAATTGTCGTAAAACAATTTCGGTGGAGGAAGCCGGACCCACAGTGGCAATAATTTTAGTCTTCATTTATGGAAGGTTTTGGTAAATCGGTTTTTGAATTCATTTTTACTGATAAATAATGCATTTCGAGCTCGTTGAGCACAAAATTTATTTCCTTTTTTTTCTTTGTTATGTCGATTAAAAAGGCAGTAAGAATGTTGGTGGTTTTCTTTAAATTTTGAATTATCAGATTAATTTCTTCTGATTTAATGGGAGGATTTATGATTAAGAGAAAATCTGCTTCAGGTATTTTTTCGATAATCTGAGCATTGTTTTTTTTGTTGGATAAGAGAAAATAGGTGCGTTTTAAATCTTCATCATGATGATAAAAAAAAGAGTAATTCTCTAAATTTCCTTTTTGATAGGCAAAAGCCATATCGGGTTTTTTCAGAAGATCGGTTTTAAGAATATTATTAAGGTTCCAGCAAAGTTTATAATCCTTTAAATGACTACTTACAGCAATAATCTGATAGTCGTTAGTAAAATCATTATCGAATGACAGAACCTTTTTCATGACATTTTATTTAATACCCTTCATTTCTTTCCATTGCTGATTGAAGGATTTTGGTTGTACTTCAGGAACTTCACGGCGTGAACCCCAGGCTCCTTTGAAGAACATACGGATGACAGCATTTTTCATTTTAGCGTTTGGTTTGTCGATAATCCAACGTTTCAGCATGATTTTTTTCCAACCATACATTACCAGTCGATCCATTACAGTGGTACATTTTTGTTCCACAGAATCGCGACGATTATAGAGCAAGAGTTTATGAAGCTTGATGGCCGCGGGGCATACTTCGGTGCATTTTCCACAAAGGGAAGAGGCAAAACTGAGATGTTTATACTCTTTCATTCCATTGATATGAGGAGTGATAACAGAACCTATAGGTCCGCTATATACTGTTCCATAAGTGTGTCCGCCAATATTTTTATAAATTGGACAGGCATTGAGACAGGCCCCACAACGTATGCAGGTGAAAGCCACTTTTTGTTGTTTTTGTTTCAGCAGATTGGTTCGACCGTTATCGAGCAATATCACGTACATTTCGTTTGGACCGTCGGATTCGCCTTCTTTGCGCGGAGCTGTAATAATAGAATTGTAAACTGTGATATTTTGTCCGGTTCCGTGGCTGGCCAATACAGGCCATATTAAACCCAAATCTTTGAAAGAAGGAATCATTTTATCAATTCCGACGATAACAATATGTATTTTGGGAAAAGAAACTGACATGAGTGCATTGCCTTCATTTTCAGTTAATGCTATTCCACCCACATCGGCAATTATAAAATTGGCTCCCGAAACTCCTACATCCGCTTTTACAAACTTTTCGCGCAATAGTTGACGAACAAAGGCTGTAAGTTCTTCAGGAGTACTATTGGGAGGGGTATTGAATTTTTCGTTGAACAACTTTGCAATGTCTTCCTTTGATTTGTGCATTGCCGGAGTAATAATATGATAGGGTTTTTCGCCTGCAATCTGAACAATGTATTCGCCCAAATCGGTTTCAACAGAATCAATATGGTGTTTTTCGAGCTCTTCGTTAAAATCAACTTCTTCGGTAGCCATTGATTTTGATTTCACTATACTTTTTGCACCTGCATTTTCACATATACGCAGCACCTCGTCAATTACTTCTTTTGAATTGACAGCCCAAATTACCTTTCCGCCATTTTTTGTGAAATTATATTCAAACTCTTTGAGATAATCTTCCAGATCGTTAACCGCACGATGTTTGATAAAGGATACTCTTTGCCTGGCAAGTTGTAAATTGGCATATTGTTCTTTACCTCTTAATACGGCTGCATCGTATTTGCCAGTATTGAAGTTAATGGTTTTGCGATGGGCTCTGTTAAAAGCTTTTATTTCAGAAACTCTTGAAAATTCTTTCTGTATTTCGCTCATTTTTATTGGATTTTTTTATTGATTTTTTCTACTCTTGTAAGGTGTCGTCCACCTTCAAATTCGGTATTTAAAAATTTAGATACAATATTAATAGCCTCGTCAACTGTTAAAAAACGTGCCGGCAAAGAAAGTATATTTGCATCATTATGTTTACGGGCCAACTCAGCTATTTCTTCGTTCCAACACAAAGCCGCCCTGATGTGATCGTATTTATTAGCAGTAATGGCTACACCGTTTCCTGTACCACAAATAATGATTCCACAAGCTAGTTTACCACAATTTATATCGGAAGCCAAAGGATGAATGATATCAGGATAATCCACACTATCAGTATTTTTAGTACCGTAATCGATAAAATAAAATCCTTTTAGAAAAAGAGATTCCATGATTTTTTCTTTTAATTCAAATCCTGCATGATCTGCGCCTATTGCTATAGTTTTCATAAAATTGATTTTGTTAATAACTTTTAAAATACCGGTTTTTAAATTCTTCTGATTACTAATGTCATGAAAAAAATCACTGTTACACTAATCTAAAAATCAAAATTATAAATTTTCAACAAAACTACTGTTGATTAAATTTAAAAACCCTTATTTACTTCACTATTGTTATTTTTTCAGTTACTTCCTATTTTTTGTACACATTTTATGAAAGTAAAATTACATAAAATTTATCAAACACCAGAGTTTTCAGACCATTGTTAATATTTTTTTATTATACTGTTTTTAAATAATTTATAATGGGATAACTTTATCATTTTTGTTAATTACTATTAATAACTCAAATAAAAAAACCTTTTCAAATTATTTATCCACAGAACTAACAAAACCATATTATACCAGTAATAAATTATTTAAAATAATATTATTAATAACTAAAAAAAATAAGGTATAAATAAAAGGTCGTAATTTTGCAAAATAAAAATAGATCGAAATGAATCTACAAGACGAAATACTTAAACTTAAAAAACAAAAGAACGCTGTTATTCTTGCCCATTTTTATCAGATACCTGAAATACAAGATATAGCGGATTTTGTTGAAGATAGCCTTGGTTTATCGCAAAAAGCCGCCGATACCGATGCAAAGATAATAGTTTTTGCCGGAGTTCATTTTATGGCCGAAACTGCTAAAATTTTAAACCCTACGAAAAAGGTGTTATTGCCCGATTTAAATGCCGGATGTTCCTTAGCCGATTCGTGCAAATACGAAGATTTTAAAAAGTTTGTTGAAGCACATCCCGACCACAAAGTAATTTCGTATATCAATTGTTCTGCTGAAGTTAAAACCATTTCTGATGTAATTTGTACCTCAGGGAATGCTGTAAAAATTGTGAATTCTTTTCCTTTCGAACAGCCCATGATTTTTGCTCCGGATAAAAATTTAGGTGGCTACATCAACAAAATCACCGGTAGAAACATGCTGCTTTGGGATGGAAGCTGCAAGGTGCACGATTTGCTTACTCAGGAAGAAATTATTTCTTTAAAAATATCTCACCCTGATGCCAAGCTGATTGCACATCCTGAATGCAAATCAACCATTCTTGAATTGGCTGAATTTATTGGTTCCACAGCTGCTATGTTAAAATTTATTTCCACAGATGATAGTAAAAAATACATAGTCGCTACCGAATCGGGCATTGTGTATCAAATGAAAAAAATGCAGCCTAACAAAGAATTTATCATTGCCTCAGGCGATAAAAACTGCAATTGTAACGATTGCGAATATATGAAGATGAATACTTTGCAGAATCTTTATGAATGTCTTG
>CAYYQJ010000296.1:0-4801 GCA_964473775.1 uncultured Bacteroidales bacterium
TAATGTAAAAACAAAAATCAAAGAGACTTTTTTCATAATATTTCTTTTTACTTTACGCTTACTCTTTAACGGATTTTCAGCTTACTCCTGATACTTGCGATGAATATGTGAGTATTATTTTCTTTTTTCATGATTTAAAATTAATTTAATGGAACAGATTGAATGCATTCATCTAAATCCTTTCCAGTATAACCGTTCGCTAAACAGGCAATAATTCCTTTTGTCAAAGAAAGAAACATTTCGTCTTGCCTGATTTTATTTTTAACAAATACCTTTTCGATTTCATCATAATAATCAGATGGAAGTTGGTAGTCAATTGATAAAATATTTTGATCATCTTTGGGATATTTGTATGGCATTTTAGGATAGTTATAAGCTTCTACATGTTGACCAGGTACCGATGCATTAATTGCACCAGCAACTATTCCATAGGCTAAGGTTTGAAGAATCAGTTTGCCTGCTAATCTTGAATTTAGCTGATCAAGTCTTTGTGTTCGTATTTGAATAACACTTTCAAAATATTTTTTTGTTTTTTCGTAACAAATCTTGGCTATATTATAATCTCCTTTGTTTATGAAAAAATCACCTGCGAAAAGGTTCATTATTGCAACCCCTTCCAAGTCGCCATTTGCTTGTTTAAATTGAAATCCCTTTTCAAGCAAGTACATTGCCAAAGGGCGATTATTATGATAACAGGCTATTGAATAAGCCGATTGACTTTTATAGCTTACATAATTAATATCAGCACCTTTTGACAATAAAAAGTCAATTATTCTTCCATCAATTTTTTCATTTTCAACAGCGAACATCAATGGGGTATATCCCTCTAATGAAGTGTCATTAATTTGGCAGCCTTTTCCCAATAATTCTTCCATTAATTCTATATTGTTCAGTCTTGCTGCAAACATTAATGTAGTATTCCCAGAATAATCCTTTACTTTAACATCAGCACCCTTGTCAACAAAATAGCGATAAATATTTTCACTATTTTGCTTAATAGCGTAAATAACTGGATAAGTGAACTTTGGACTATTTATTCTACTCGTAACATCCAATCCATATTTACTAAAAAGTTGGACAATATCAAGATTTTTAAGACTTATTGCATGACAGTATGGTGTTTCATACATATTTGTTTCATCGACAAATTGAGGCGGTGACCAATTATATGTATGTTTAACTGGACAGGTATCACAAACGGCACCATTATTTAAAAGCAATTCTACCATTTCTTTATTGCCGTTTTTCACTGCATAGCGTAAAGGAAAACATTTTGTTTTTGAATGTTCATTAACATATGCTCCATTCTCAATTAGTGATTTTGCCTTGGTAATATCGTTATTAATTACAGCCTTGGTCAATTGCTGGCAAAAAGATTCTTGTTTTGGGAAAAAACATAGTAACATAAGAAGGACAATAAATTTTTTCATGGTTTTTTTAATGAAGTTTAAATTGATTTGTAAAATTGAATATTGCAAGGAAGCTACCCACAGAGGCGGATTGTGGACAATTTCCTGTCAAGTCGGTAAGCTGACTGAGAGGAAAGATAAACACCGAAAACCACTGCTGCCGGATTTGCGGATGGCTGATTTTCGCGGTTCGTGCTTCATTTTTACTTTATTAGTCTTTGATACAACGTACAGAGCTACCACAATCTTTCGTTGCATTCATTTTCCAAAAACCTCTGAAAGAACCTGACATACCAATAACGACAACCCCACCTTCTGATTCTGTACTGCTCCACCAATCTCCATTCGTTCCAATATTAGTAAATTTGCCTCCATCCCATGAATATCTGCGTCCACCTGGTAAGGCAGAAAATCCATATGAATCAATCGCAACATCATCATCTGTCGTTTTACCATATCCATCTTTTTGCCATCCAGATTTTGATTTTAGTTGATATCCAGTATCTTCATTTTTAGTTACAAATCTTAGTAACTCCCACCATTCTTGAGTACTTGGTAAATGCCATCCAACTGGACAAGCTGTTAGTGCAGCTTCAAAATTATATAATTTACCGTATTTCAAGCAATAACGATTATCATTATTGTAACACCAACTTCCTGTCTTTGTGACATAATTGAGGTTTTCAGCCATCCATATTTGTGTTCCTATTTTCACAATTTTATAGACCTTTCCATCGCGAGAATCAATAAATGAACCCTTGATTATTAAGAACAAATTTTGGGCTGATTTACGATGCTTACTAGATTTACCAGCAATGAAATATTTCTTCAAATTTGTTGTATCTTTTGAGATAGAATCTTCTAACCATGTTAAGGAATCAATTGCATTTTTTGCAAGTTTAATATAAACACTATCCGAATAGTTTCTGAGAAAATCATTATAACCAACTATTGAATTCGCTTCCTTTGCTTTTCCCCAATCTTTTTCAATATTTTTACAACTTATAAAGCAAAAAAATAATAATGCAAGGAATGACAACGGTTTAAAAATTATTTGCCTTTTCATCTTAATTCATTTATTATTTACCTACTCTTTATCGGATTTTCGGCTCACTCCTTCTTTTAATTATTTGAACGTTAACTTATTTGGATTAATTATCCTTCAAAGTTAATCTGGTTTGGAAAATTTGATGATTCCATCAAATGGTTGGGGAAATCGATCAAGATAACCAGCACTTAAACGTAAACGCATAAATCGATCAGCTAGGTTTTTAAAGCGTTCCACTTGGGGTTTTTCCCAGTTGGCCACAGGATAACCTTCTTTAAGTGCATCGGATTTTTTACATAATTGCCGGTTGTCGATAGATATTTGATCCGCATAATTCTTAATTGATTCGACCTTTGCTTTGGCTTCCCATTTCTTCACTACATTTTCATAGTTATCAAGGAAGTTATTCACCTTACTTGAATTGGAACAGGCTGCGGCAACCAGCAATAATAACAGAATCAGCCATAATTTGTTAGTTTTCATAGTATTAATATATTGATTTGTAATTAGATCCTATTTAGTCTTATTTTTATGAATAGTCCATCTGACTATTTTTCGAACTGACCGTTTCTATAGGTATATTTTGTGCCACTCTTCATTTCAATTACTGTCATATCCGCAATACTCACCTGATTCAATTTATACGTACCTTGTGAATCAAAAAAACATTCCATTTTTAGAGATTGATCAACATAGTGAAAAGTAGTCCGTGTTTTACCTGGTACCGGTTCAAGATTTCCATCACTACCCATCACTCCGTCGTAAGAAATTTTCTGCCCGATAATTTTGTCCATGTACTTTCCATTCCAAAATAAAAGATAATCGTCATTTGAATTTGGCATATAAGAATTGTTGAAGATTTTCTCCTTGATCTGAAGTACAATCAACTTTGAAATGTTTGCTTTAGCTTCTTTTACAAAAGGACTTTCAGGAAATTGCTTTGTGTATTCATCGAAAGCCAAAATTGTATTTGCCTTCTTTGCTTCATCCCATTTGCTTTTTTGTTTTGAACAACCCAAAAGAAAAACCAAACAAGATAGTAAAATGGTTAACGTCAAATTTCTCATATAGTTCTCAATTAAAATAATACCTACTCTATGTTATCAGGATTTTCGGCATTCTCCTGTTTATTAATTATAAACAATTCCAAAGTACAATACTCCCCAAATCTAATGCGACATATGTTGAAATTTTTCGACATGCAATAGTTGGTATGGATTTTCCAACAATTGACAAAAACACCCTTCTGATTTTTACATTACCCCTATTGGTTTTTGCCCTAAAATTTGAAAATTTGGCACAAAAAAAGGCGTGGTACAAAACTGTATCCGCCTCTGAGGTACCTCCAAGAACCTGTCATGCAAATAAGTAATGCCCACGCCGTGGCGTGAGCGTCTCACTTATTATTCTTGTTGCGTTTGAATTTTTTTGGCGGTTTTCAGATGCACGAATAAAAGCTTACGCTGCAATATTTTCAGTAAACTATCTTTTGTTATCGACCATACGCATATTTTGTTAAAATGTCCTTCAAAACTAAAGAATTAATTTCAATATCATTGCCGGGTTGCAGAAATATTTTTGGGAATTTATCATAGCCTTTCAATTTATGCCTTTGTCGATCCTGTCATTTCAACTATTTCATTCATTGAAAAACCCTTTAACTTCATTTACACCTTTAGAAATTAAAAAAAATCAAAAAAGCTTGTCAAACAGTGTGGAATTTCAGAAGTTAGTTTAAGACTTATATGAATACAAAAAGCTAGTGGCCAGTCGGCAGTCGTCAGATATCATAAAGACTTATTAATCAAATCGATGACTAATTTTGGATCAAGATTATTCTCACCCCGTATGACAATCTTCGACTTTTCATAAAATGGAGCCCTTTTCTTTAATGCTTCGTTGATAAATAATACCAGGGCGTCATGAGTTTTCCCAACAATAAGTGGACGCTCAGTTTTCGATTTAATCAACCGGCAAGCAAGTACCTCTGTATCAGGTGAAATATAAACAGTGATCCCATTGCTGTTCATCAGATCCATATTATCGAAAAAACATGGGGCTCCTCCTCCTGTTCCTACAACAACATCCTCGAATTGGGAAACTTCTATCAAAGCAGCCCTTTCTTTTTCACGGAAGGCACTTTCTCCCTCTTCCGTAAAAATTGCTGGAACTGTTTTAAAATACCGCTCTTCTATGTATTTATCAAGATCTATGAAGCTAATTTCCAATAAATCAGCAACTTTTCTTCCGATTGTGGATTTCCCGCAACCCATGTATCCAACAAGGTAAATCCTCATTACTCAAAGTTTAATTCCATCTGACTTGAATCACTTTCACTTGTTGC
>CAYYQJ010000297.1:0-4799 GCA_964473775.1 uncultured Bacteroidales bacterium
GATAGCTTCAGGTGACTGGAGTTCAGACGTGTGCTCTTCCGATCTATGAAAAAGCCTTTCTGACGAGTTTGAGGTGTCTGCGGACATTTCAAAAGGCTTCCTGACGAATGAAAAGAGCTTCCTGACACTTTGAAAAGGCTTCCTGACACTTTAAAAGGTCTTACTTACGGATTAAAAAAGCTTTCTGACGGATTAAAAAGGCTTCCTGACGCTTTGAAAATGGAATAAATTTTGTTGAAAAAACAATTAATTTTTTATACGACGCTTAATAACTGAGTGTTGCATTTTATACGGTTTGCTTGGATTATTTTGGATTGAAATATAAATTTTAGGGCTAAAATCGGGTATTTTATTAGCAAAATAGCATCTTTGCCCGTAGGGTATTTATGAGAATAGTACAGGCCATGCCCTAGCAAAAACCTTTTTCTCTTTGAGTTGCTGGCTTTGAAATAAGTTCCCAGTATGATGAATGTAATGAGGATATTCTAACATCAGGCTTTATTTTTTCTTCAAGCTATGTTACAAACAGTTTCTGATTTTTAAACAATATTAAGGTTCCACATTTCAATACGCTTGATTTTTTATTTATATTTTTGTGTATTTGAAATTTTTCAGTAAGTTTGCATCAATTAGATTAAATGCCGAATTTATTAATAAATTGGAAAATGGAAAATAATAGCGAAATTATTAAAGCTAAAATCCTTAAAGGATTAGAACTTTCGTTTCAACGTCTTCTTGAAAAAAAAATAAAAGAAAATGGAGAATTTGTTTTTTGGAAAGACGGTCAGGTGGTTCATATTAAGGCAAAGGATTTGGAAAAATAAGGTGTTGTTTGCTGAAAATTCTGGCAATTGCGATAAAATAATTTCAGATGGGGCATTGATTTTCATTGGGGAACATTGATGTAGATGCTTTATGAGGAGACGCAAAATATTGCATCCGAACATACACATGGGAGACGCAAAATATTGCCTCTCTACAGCCTTCCGAATTCTAATTTTTATTACTTTTGCAATCAAATTAAACATAACATTATGAATTTTGATATAATCGTTGTCGGTTCCGGTCCCGGAGGATATGTTGCAGCCATACGTGCTTCGCAATTAGGGTTTAAAGTTGCTGTGGTCGAAAAAGCTGAATTGGGCGGTATTTGCCTCAATTGGGGCTGCATTCCTACCAAAGCATTGCTGAAGTCGGCACAAATTTTTCAATATACCAAACATGCCGCCGATTACGGAATCGTTCTGAGTGGCGAAATTAAAGCCGATTTTGATGCCATAGTAAAACGCAGCCGCGGTGTTGCCGATGGCATGAGCAAAGGAGTTCAATTCCTTATGAAGAAAAACAAGATTGAAGTAATCAATGGTTTTGCAAAGGTGATGCCCGGCAAAAAAGTGGAAGTAACGGCTGCCGATGGAAGTGTAGCGGTTTACGAAGCTCAGCATATCATCCTTGCCACCGGTGCCCGTTCACGCGAATTGCCTCATCTAAAGATAGACGGCAAAAAAATAATAGGCTACCGACAGGCTATGACACTGCCCGTTTTACCTGAATCTATGGTGGTTATTGGCTCGGGCGCAATTGGCTCGGAATTTGCCCATTTTTATAACACCCTGGGAACAAAGGTTACTTTGGTTGAGATGATGCCTGCCATTGTTCCGATTGAGGACGAAGAAATTTCGAAACAACTTGAAAGAAGTTTTAAAAAGAACGGCATGAAAGTGCTAACTTCATCTACGGTTGAAGAGGTGGATATTTCGGGCGATTTATGCAAAGTGAAGGTAAAAACTCCGAAAGGAGAAGAAATTATAGAAGCAAATATTGTGTTGTCGGCAGTGGGAATTGCCACCAATATAGAAGGCATCGGCCTGGAAGAAACCGGAATCAAAACAGAAAAAGGCAAGGTGGAAGTAGATGATTTTTACAGAACCAATATAGAAGGTTATTATGCCATTGGCGACATTGTGAAAGGTCAGGCTCTGGCACATGTGGCCTCGCATGAAGGGATTATCTGTGTTGAAAAAATTGCCGGAAAAGATGTAGAAGCATTGGATTATAACAATATCCCCGGTTGCACTTACACCTATCCGGAAATTGCCTCTGTTGGATATACCGAAAAAGCAGCTCTGGAAGCTGGCTATGAGTTGAAGATTGGGAAATTCCCGTTTTCGGCATCGGGCAAAGCGGCAGCTTCAGGATTTAAAGATGGATTTATCAAGGTGATTTTTGATGCGAAACACGGCGAATGGCTGGGCGCACATTTTATAGGAGAGAATGTTACGGAAATGATTGCCGAGGCCGTTGTTGCCAGAAAACTGGAAACCACAGGTCACGAAATCATCAATGCGGTGCATCCTCATCCAACCTTGTCGGAAGCCATCATGGAAGCCGCTGCGGCAGCTTATGGCGAAGTGATTCATTTGTAAGACAAAAATATGTGCGGCATTTCCGGTATCATTGCATTCACAAAAGCCGGAGAACCATTTCTGAATAAAATACCTGAAGCGGTGGCGACCATGCGAAGCCGCGGACCGGATAAGGAAGGGGTTTTTTATAAAGATAAGGTGGCATTGGGGCATAACCGCCTTTCGATTATTGATGTTTCGAATGCTGCTTCGCAACCTTTTACGGATGCATCGGGCAGATATACCATAGTTTTTAATGGCGAATTCTATAATTATAAAACTCACAGACAAGAGTTGGCGAAAGAGGGTATCCAATTTGTTTCGCAAAGCGATACCGAAGTGTTGCTATACCTTTATATAAAAGAAGGCCCTGCCTGCCTGCAAAAGGTAAACGGATTTTTCGCATTTGCGATTTACGACTCGCTGAAGAAAGCCGTTTTTATAGCCCGCGACCGCATGGGGATTAAACCCTTGCTGATAAGTTATCATGAGGATGCATTTTTCTTTGCGTCTGAAATGAAAGCCATGTTTGCTATGGGTGTGAAGAAAGAGATAGACCATGAATCTTTGCTGGCATATCTGCAAATGAATTATACACCGGCACATTTTACGATGGTGAGAAATGTGGTGAAACTGAAGCCCGGACATTTTATTTTGGTGGATGATAACAATGAAATCGTTCAGCAGCCCTACTATAAAATACCTTATGAAGCTGGTCAGGTGATAACGCATTCTGATGATTATGATACTGCCAAAAAGAAAATAGCAACATTGCTTGAACAGTCGGTTGAAAAACGCATGGTGGCAGATGTACCTTTGGGTGCTTTTCTGAGTGGGGGTCTGGATTCTTCGATAATTGTGGCTCTGGCAACGCGTTTTACAAAGCAATTAAGTACCTTTTCCATAGGTTTTAAAGACGAAGCTTATTTTGATGAAACCCAATATGCTGATTTGGTTGCCAAAAAATTCAACACCTATCATACCACGTTTTCGTTGACCAATGATGATTTGTTTTCGGTTTTATTCGAAGTACTGGACTATATAGACGACCCTTTTGCGGATTCGTCGGCCATAGCCGTAAATATTCTGAGTAAGAAAACCCGTGAGCATGTAAGTGTTGCCCTTTCGGGAGATGGAGCCGATGAATTGTTTGGAGGTTATATAAAACATGTTGCTGAATTGAGGATACGGAATGCAGGAATCAGCGGCAGTATTTTAAAAGGCCTGTCGCCTTTGTTGACACATTTGCCCCAATCGAGAAATTCGGGTATGGCAAATAAAATCAGACAGGCTTCGAAATTTGCTAAAGGAATCTCGCTGTCGAGACAAGAAAGATATTGGAGGTGGTGTTCGTTTATTGATGAAGAAAAAGCAGGTAAGTTATTGAAATTGGGAGTTAACCAACAGAAATATAACAGGCGAAAGAATCTTATTACCAGTTTTATTTCTGAAAAAGGGAGCATGAACGATGTGTTAATGGCCGATACAAATCATGTTTTGGTGAACGATATGCTTACCAAAGTTGATTTGATGTCTATGGCAAATTCGTTGGAAGTAAGAGTTCCTTTTCTGGATTATGAGTTGGTTAACTATGTATTTTCCTTACCCGATTCTTTTAAAATTCATAAAAATAAAGGCAAAAGAATTTTGCAGGATGCGTTCAGCGATGTGTTACCAAATGAAATTACTGGACGTCCGAAACATGGTTTCGAAGTTCCCTTGCTGAAATGGTTTCGCAGGGAATTATTTTCGTTAATCAAGGACGATTTATTATCGGATGCTTTTATTGAGGAACAGAACATTTTTAATGTTGCTGAAACAAAAAAACTGATAACTCGTTTACAATCGAATAATCCGGGCGACGTGGCTGCTCAGATATGGGGAATTATAGTGTTTCAATACTGGTGGAAAAAGAATATTAAGAATTAAGCGATTTTATAGATGCCAAGGGTTTTAAGAATCATCAACCGTTTTAATCTGGGTGGACCTACCTATAATGCATCCTATCTTACTAAATATCTTGCGCCTGATTTTGAAACTTATTTGCTGGGTGGACAGAAAGATGAATCGGAAGAAAACTCAGAATATATTGTCCGTGATCTGGGGTTGACCCCAATGATTCTTCCGGAAATGAGGCGGACGATCAATCCTATGAAAGATTTGGTTGCTTACTCAAAAATCAAAGCAATTATCAAAGAATTCAAACCGGATATTGTTCACACTCATGCATCCAAGGCTGGTGCTCTTGGGCGAAGGGCGGCTTTTTTCTCAGGAGTTCCAATTATAATTCACACTTTTCATGGTCATGTTTTCGATTCTTATTTCAGTGGAATCAAGTCGATGGTTTAAGATCGGAAGAGCGTCGTGTAGGGAAAGAGTGTTCAGAGCCGTGTA
>CAYYQJ010000298.1:0-4789 GCA_964473775.1 uncultured Bacteroidales bacterium
ATGGTTTCTTCAATAAAGATTTAATTTGTTCGAGCGGTGTGATGTATTTCTGGCGAATATAATTATAAGCTACTTCGCCTGTTATGGCTTCAATTCTTCTCACACCTGCTGCAATAGCAGTTTCTTCCACAATTATAAACGAACCAATCTGACCGGTGCTTTTCACATGAGTTCCTCCGCATAGTTCCTTAGAGAAATCATTGCCAATGCTCACCACTCTTACCTTTTCACCATATTTTTCACCAAACAATGCAATGGCTCCTTTTTTCTGAGCTTCTTCCATACTGTCTTCTACAGTGTCAACACCAAGGTTTTCAGAAATTTTATCAAAGATAAGTTTCTCTATTTTTCTTTGCTCTTCATCGCTCACTGCGGCAAAATGCGAAAAATCGAAACGCAACCTATCACCGTTTACCAGCGAACCTTTCTGTTCAACATGATTGCCCAACACCAGTTTCAAAGTTTTATGCAACAAATGGGTTGCAGTGTGGTTGTTCATGGTTAACTGTCGTTTTTTGCCATCAATACGGGCAAGAAATTCAGAGTTTAAATCAGCAGGAAGCTTTTTGGTGATATGAATAATCAGGTTGTTTTCTTTTTTGGTATCTAACACCTCAATTACTTCATCCTTCAAAATCAGCTCACCACTATCGCCCATCTGTCCACCCGACTCAGCATAAAAAGGAGTCTTTTCCAACACTATCTGATATTGTTCCTGATCTTTAATTTTAATCTTTCTATACTTCAATATTTTGGTGATCGCCTCATTTTGAGTATAACCCACAAACTCACTTTCGTTCAAACCTTCATTCACAATCACCCAGTCTTCTTTATCAACCACTGCAGCCTGACGCGAGCGTGTTTTTTGCTCTTCCATGCATTTAGCAAATTTCTCCATATCCACCTCGCAGCCTTTTTCTTTTGCCATCAGTTGTGTTAAATCAATAGGGAAACCATAGGTGTCAAACAATTCGAAAGCAAAACTGCCATCAATCATATCTTTTACCGCAGGTTTGTAATTATCAAATTTGTTAATCCCCACTTCCAGTGTTCTCAGAAAACCATTTTCTTCTTCAGCAATCACCTTCATAATCAATTCCTGCTGAGCATTCAGTTCAGGAAAAGTATCACCTATTTGTTTGGCAAGCAGCGGAATCAGGCTATTGATAAACGGAGTTTTAAATCCCAGAAAAGTATAGCCATAACGAACCGCACGCCGTAATATCCTACGTATTACATATCCTGCTTTGTTATTCGACGGCAATTGTCCGTCGGCAATGGCAAAAGCAATGGCACGCAAATGGTCGGCTATTACGCGCATGGCTATATCCTTCTTTTTATCAACACCATATTTACAATTTGCCAACACCGCAATCTGCTGAATAAGCGGTTGAAAAACATCGGTATCATAATTCGATTGAACTCCCTGCAATGTCATACAAAGCCTTTCGAAACCCATGCCTGTATCCACATGTTTCGAAGGAAGTTTTTCGAGGCTGCTATCCGCTTTGCGATTATATTCAATAAATACCAGATTCCAGATTTCAATCACCAAAGGATCGCCGGTGTTAACCAAATCAGCTCCCGAAACAAGTTTCTTTGCCTCAGCAGACCGAATGTCAACATGTATTTCTGAACAAGGACCACAAGGACCTGTATCGCCCATTTCCCAGAAATTATCTTTTTTGGAACCTAACAAAATACGGTCTTCCGAAATGTTATTTTTCCAGATATCGTAGGCCTCGGTATCCTTCAATATATTATCCTGACTATCTCCGGCAAACACTGTAACGTAAAGATTATCGGGGTTGATTCCATACACTTTTGTCAGCAATTCCCAGGCCCAGTCTATGGCTTCTTTCTTAAAATAATCGCCAAACGACCAGTTGCCCAGCATCTCGAACATCGTATGATGATAGGTATCGTGCCCCACTTCTTCCAAATCGTTGTGTTTACCCGAAACCCTCAGGCATTTCTGTGTATCAGCCACTCTGGGATATTTTATTGGCGAATTGCCCAGAAATAAATCTTTAAACTGATTCATTCCCGCATTGGTAAACATCAGCGTAGGGTCGTTTTTTACCACCATAGGGGCTGAGGCAACTATTTTATGTTGTTTGCTGCTAAAATATTCGAGAAACTTTTTCCGTATTTCTATTGAATTCATACTAAATTGAGTTTTTGTTCGTTAATGTTTGTAAAGTAATAAAATAAAATTCTGAATTCCTGATGTTTACTTCAGGAAAATCATGTTTTAACATTTTTTAATAGGTGCAAAGTTACTGAAATTTTATTTTTTATGTAGTTTTGCATTTAAGGAAATATTATTTCAGATGTTTTTTTAGTTCTAAAAACATGCATCTGAACAAATTGCCTCGTTATGGGAAAAATCAAATATCATTTCAATACCAAAACTCTTTCTTTCGAAGAGCTAAGGGTTTCTGTTAAAAGCAATCTGCTTAAATTCTTTTCCATTCTCACCTCCGGAATGGTTATTTCGGCAGCAATCATGCTTATTGTTTATAGTTTTATCGATTCGCCCAAAGAACGTTTGCTGAAACGCGAAAACGCGAAAATGGCCATGCAATACAACCTCCTCAACAGCCGTATGAGTCAGATTTCAGCCATTTTAGCCAGCATGCAAAACCGCGACGATAATATTTACCGAACTATTTTCGAAGCTGAACCCATTCCCGACAATATTCGCAAAGCAAGCTATGGCGGTGCCGACCGTTATAAAGATTTGGCAGGATACGACAACACCTCTTTGATGGAAAACGCCACTAAAAAGATAGACATGATTTCGCGTCAGTTATATGTTCAATCCAAATCTTTCGACGAAATCATCGCGTTAGCAAAAAATAAAGAGAAAATGCTCACCTGCATGCCAGCCATTCAACCCGTTAAAAAAACACAATGCACCATTGTGTCGGGTTTTGGTTATCGCATTCATCCCATTTATAAAACTTTGAAAATGCACACCGGCATCGACTTTGCTGCCAAAACCGGAACCCCCATTTATGCTACAGGCGATGGCACGGTGATTGACCCAAAAGGAAGCGAAAGCGGATATGGAAATGTGGTAGTGATTGATCATGGTTATGGTTACAAATCGCTTTATGGGCACATGAGTCGTATGATTGTTAAGCCCGGCGATAAGGTTAAACGCGGCCAACAGATTGGTTTTGTTGGCAGTACAGGTGTTTCTGTAGCTCCACATTGTCATTACGAAATCATCAAAAACGGGGTTAAAATCAATCCTGTTAACTTTTTCTACAACGACCTCAGCCCTGCTGAATACGAAAAAGTGATAGAAGAGGCTTCGAAACCTTCGCAATCGCTATCTTAGAAAATAGTTGAAAGTCGGAAGTACCAAGTCCGAAGTTTTAGAGGGAAGGCTTTTGTTTCAATTTTATTTTGTGGTTTTTTTTGCACATTTACAATTTAAAAAAAAACTACTGCCATTATGTCATAATTTTGGCATAAAAACATTGTTGGTTTATTGAAATGATGTACTTTTGTAATTGATAAAATATTAGGTTATGGATGTACAATCGATAAAACAACGTTTTGGAATTATTGGCAATTCACCGGTTTTGGAATTGTCGCTGGATGTGGCCAGACAAGTAGCCCCAACTGATTTAAGTGTGTTGATTACCGGCGAAAGTGGTTCAGGGAAAGAAGTTTTTCCTCAAATTATACATCAGCTGAGTTCGCGAAAACATGGTCCTTATATAGCTGTTAATTGTGGCGCTATTCCTGAAGGCACTATTGATTCTGAACTATTCGGTCACGAAAAAGGTTCTTTTACTGGGGCTCATGAAGCTCGCAAAGGTTATTTTGAAGTGGCTAATGGTGGCACTATATTTCTGGACGAAATTGCAGATATGCCTCTTTCTACTCAGGCCCGTCTGTTGAGAGTGCTAGAATCAGGGGAGTTTATAAAAGTTGGTTCGTCTAAGGTTCTGAAAACAAATGTGCGTATAATTGCTGCAACCAATGTAAATGTTGCTGAAGCAATTCAGCATGGAAAATTCAGGGAAGATCTTTATTATAGATTAAATTCAGTCCCAATAACCGTAGCCCCTTTGCGTGACCGTAAAGATGATGTTTTGCTGTTGTTTCGCAAATTTGCTTCTGATTTTGCTGATAAATACAAAATGCCGGTCATTACTATTGATGAAGATGCCAAGGTTTTGATGCTTAATTATCGCTGGCCTGGGAATATTCGTCAGTTGAAGAATATTACCGAACAGATTTCTATTATTGAAAAACAAAGATCCATTAATTCGCAGACACTAACAAAATACCTTCCTCAGGCAAACATGAGTAAATTGCCCGTTTTGTTAAAGAATTCAGGAGATATGATGGATTTTTCGGAAAGGGATATTTTGTATCGCGTGCTTTTCGAAATGCGCAAGGATATAACCGAGTTAAAACACCTTGTTGCCGAAATTTTGAAAGATGGAAATATTTCAGCAGATATTCAGGAATTGAAATCGAAGTTTATGCATGATATAAGTGCAGAATTTCAGAATGAATATGACAACGATACCAAAGTTCAGATTCAGGAGCCAGAAGCCATTCTTACCGAATCTGCTCAATATCCTGATGTGTATGAAGAATCCCTTTCGCTGATTGACAAAGAAAAAATACTTATAGCTAAAGCAATGGAGAAGTATCCAAAAAAACGCAAATTGGCTGCCGAAGAACTGGGCATTTCTGAAAGAACCTTATATAGAAAAATCAGGGAGTATAATATTGAAATTTAAACTTCCGGAGTTTTGAA